>JADFOM010000335.1 GCA_022562835.1 Acidobacteriota bacterium
ACGCTGGGCGGGATCTCGCCCGTGCCGGCCCCGAGGACCTCGGTCACGAAGAACGGATTACCGCCGGTCTGATCGAAAAGGTGGTCGGGATCGAGGCCGTGCGGAGCGGCCAGCTCGGCGATCAAAGCGTCGGGCACGGCGCTGTCGGCTCCGCCGAAGGCCATCGCTAGGAGGGCGCGGAACACAGCGCGGTTCTGGTCGACGATCCGTACCAGCCGGCGGACATGGCGTTCGGCTACCTCTGACGCCGCGTCGCTGTCTCCTAGACCGAGCTCGACCTCACCGGCCAGCAAAGGAAGGTGATCGGATATCACCATGATGATCAGCTCGTCGACATCGCCGAACGCGGTTCGGATAGTCGCGCGCGAGATACCCGACGCCGTGGCGATGTCCCCCAGGTCGAGATGGTGATAGCCGTGATGTTCGAGCTGTTGGGCGAGGACTTCGCCGATCCGGGCGCGTGCATTGGCGACGAGAGTCGGCTCACGGTTCTCCCGCCAGGTACGCGATGCATCGACAGCGAGACGACGTGCGACATCGTCGACCGATTCGGTTCCGATGTCGACGTTCTGCATGATCGCCGGCGCCATGGTCAACACCGTCAAGCGCATCAGTTCGGCGGTGGCGTTCTCGTCGCCTAGTTCCGCACGGATGAACAGTCCATGGCCCAAAGCCCGTAGGACCACAGCGAACAGTTCGGGGGTCCAGGGTGGCCGCAGCGTCATTCCCCACGCTCTGAGGGCACTAGTCGCAAACTCGCGGACCGGTTCATCACCTTCGATCATTTGACTGCGCAGAGTGTGATGAACCGAGGCTTCCCCTCGGCCGAGAGCGAACGAGATCATCGCCAGGTCTGCTCTTGGGACCTCGACAGCGTCGTCGTAGAGCAATTGACCGAGAGCGCGGAGAACCGCAACAAGATCGCCGTCGAGGCTGGAGATCAGGCCGCGAAATTCCTCGGTGCGCGCGTCGATGTCACTCAGAGCGGATACAACATCGCTGCTCAGCAACGCCCTGGCATATGCACTCTTGGATCCGAAACGGTCGTAGAACGTCCGACGAGAGCGCTGCGCACGACGCGCGACTACGTCGGGCGTAAGGCCGCCATCAAAGAGACCGAACCGATCCTCGAGCAACAGCTCGACCCCGGCCGCAAAGAACCGATCAGGTTCATTCGTGGTGTTCACTCGTCGTACAATGCCACTGCACAACCTGTGCGGTCAATGCATAGTTTGGACGATGGAGAATCGATGATCCCGCGGCGATGATCTTGAAGGATCACGGTGGTGGAGAAGCCGTTCGATCCAACTCAGATTGCGGGAACCAACGGCGAGTCGGTGTCAATCGGGCACCGACTCGCTGCCATTTTGGTCTAGCTGGAGAACCTCGGCGTCCGATTGAGCGCCATGTAGGTCCGACGGCCCAGAAATAATCTCTCAACTTCTTCGATATTGCTGCCGATGGTGTTAGCGGCGAATTGAGGGAGACAAAGATGCGTAACTATGTGGCCGTTACCTGTTCGGTGCTTCTGGCAGCGGCATTGCTCGCGCTGGTGATCGATCCTGAAAACGGAATCTTCAATGAGTACTCCGATCATGTCGACCGAGAGTTGGATGAACCGCTCAGAGTGCTGGCGATGGTCTCCGCACCGACTACCGCTGCGCCGACGACCACCATTGCCGCACCGACCACCGTTGCACCCACGACGTCTGTAACACCGACGACGTGGCCGCCCCCACCGACCACCTGGCCACCCCTCCCAACGACCACGTCGCCGCCGGCAACGATCGCTCCGGTCACGTCCGCAGTGCCCACCACCAAGGCTGCGCTCAAGCCCAAAGCAAAGAAAAAGCCGAAGCCAGAGGCCCAAACCGAACCCACGGTCGCGCCGACACCTCCAGCGGACAAGAACCTCGACGGTGGCGTAGTAATCAGCCCGACTGGTATTGCCTTGCCTGTGATCGAAAAGCTGGCGGAGGGCTGGAAGGTTGAGACACCCTGCGGGCTCGCCTACACAATCGTCGACGGAACTCACATCGGATCGGCTGATTTTGTGATCGATGCCGGTCATGGAGGGTCAGAGTCCGGGTCGGTCGGACCTAATGGTCTGGTCGAAAAGGAACTCAATCTCGACGTTGCCAACCGTGTAGCGAGCGGGCTTGAAGCGCTTGGCTACACCGTGGTCCGCACCCGCACCAGCGACGTGCGCTTGCCGCTCAAGGCCCGTGCGCACATCGCCAACGCACTCAGCCCACACGCCTTCTTGTCAGTGCATCACAACGGTGGTGCCACCCAGCGGTCATCGGTGCCGGGCACCGAGGTGTTCTACGACTACGGCGCACCAGAGTCCAAGCGCCTCTCCGGGCTCATCTATGAAGAGATGATCGCGTCGCTGTCGGCCTTTCCGACGAGCTGGGTTCGCAGCGTGCGCGCAGGTGTCCAAGCCCGACTCAACCAAGATGGCAGCGACCTCTATGGCATCCACCGTTACACCCCCGATGTGCCGTCGGTAATCACGGAGGCACTCTGGATCAGCAATTCTGGGGAGGCTGACATCCTCGCTCGACAAGATGTCAGGCAAGCAGAGGCCGACGCGATGGTTCGCGCCGTGACCCGTTGGCGCACGACGAGCGACGCTGGCAGCGGATTCAACGAGGACTTCGTTGACGGCACTGCCACCGGCACAGGCGGCTACGGCGAGTGCGCCGATCCCTTGTTATAGCTGCTATTTCGCCGCACTTCGTGCGGCTCATACGCAGAGCGCAAGCGCGCCGTTCACTCGCTGCCGCTCGCTCACTAACCGAGTTGCTCGCTGACGCTCACAACATCGCAGAGACCAACTTTGCAGAACGTAGGCACAGCCCGTCCGGGGCGGCAAAGCCACACCCGGACTTGCGTAGGCGTCGCTCATGCGCAGAACGCAAGCACGCCGTTCGATCGCTAACGCTCACGGGAACTCTTCGGCCTAGGGGCCTCGGGAGTTCCTTTGAGTTGCTCGCTGGCGCTCACGGGAACTCTTCGGCCTAGGGGCCTCGGGAGTT
>JADFOM010000336.1 GCA_022562835.1 Acidobacteriota bacterium
ACCTCTGGAATCCGATCGACTCCCGCTGAGCGAGTTGTGAAGGAGACAACAATTCCCGCGGTGTTGCGCACTGCCTGCGCGGTGCATGGCGATCGGGAGGCGATCGTCGATGGCGAGAAGCGCTGGACCTACGCTCACTTGCAGAGCAGGGTCGACGTCACGGCCGCCGCACTCATCGCGAGCGGTCTGGAGCCAGGAGATCGTGTTGCTATCTGGGCACCGAACAGCGCGGCCTGGGCTGCGATCTCCTACGGCGTGTATGCCGCCGGTGGGGTTCTGGTGCCGATCAGTACCCGCTACAAGGCGGCTGAGGCCGAATATCTCCTCGAGACTGCGCAGGTCAAGTTTCTGTTCGCGGTCGGGTCTTTTCTTGACAACGATTTAGTGGCGATGCGCACCACGATGGGCCCGTTGAACGACCTCCAAGCCACCATCGACATGCCCGGTGAGGCGACGGGGCACGACACGACTTGGCCCGATTTCATCGCCCGCGCAGAAGCGGTCGAGGAGGCCGCGGTTTTAGAACGCGAGGCGCAACTCGCTGCGGACTCGCCGTCAGATATTGCGTTCACTTCCGGCACGACCGGGGCACCTAAGGGCGCCATGCTGAGCCATGGTGCGAGCGTCGCAACGTATTTGGCGTGGACCAATTCGGTCGGCTTGACCACCCAAGACCGCTACCTGATCACCTATCCGTTCTTCCACACCGCCGGGTTGAAGTCGGGCATCCTGGCCTCCGCGTTGGTCGGGGCGACAATGCACACCGTGGCGGTATTCGATCCCGAGGCGCTCATGGAGACGGTGCAACGTGAACAGATCACGGTGCTGCCGGGCCCACCAACGGTGTTTCAGATGATGCTTGATCACCCGGATCGAGCCGACTTTGACCTGTCGTCGCTGCGTTGCTCGGTGACCGGTGCAGCGGTAGTGCCCGTCGAGGTGATCAAGGCGATGCGCTCGGTGCTCGATATCGATGTCGTAGTTACCGGCTACGGGTTGACCGAAACTACGGGCACGGTGTCCATGTGCAGCTTCAACGATTCGCCCAAGGTCGTTGCAGGCACTGTCGGGCGACCCCTTGAGGGAGTTGAGGTGCGGGTGGTCGATGCTGACGGCGTCGATCAGGCCACTGGGGACAGCGGGGAGATTCTGGTGCGTGGGTTCAACGTGATGGCGGGATATTTCAACGACCCCGAAGCAACCGCCGAGGCTATTGACGCCGACGGATGGCTACGCACCGGCGATATCGGCTTGATCGACGCCGCTGGCAACCTCTCGATCACCGACCGGCTCAAGGACATGTTCATCGTTGGAGGATTCAACGCCTACCCGGCCGAGATCGAGTCGATGATGCTCGAACGAGACGAAATCGTGCAGGTCGCTGTCGTTGGCATCGCCGACGATCGACTCGGCGAGGTCGGCGCGGCGTTTGTCGTGCCCGCAGACGCCTGTGAGATCGATGTTGATGAACTGCGCGTCTGGTGTCGCGAGCGAATGGCCAATTTTAAGGTGCCGCGGCGTTTTGAGATCGTGACCCAACTCCCGATGACACCTAGTGGCAAGGTTCAAAAGCCTGTGCTGCGTGAGCGGCTCGCCGCTGCGGAGTCCGAGGCGATCACATGAGTGGGGGCGAGATCACCGATGACGCGGTGCAACGATTGCGCGCGCGGATCGGCATAGCCGAACCACACCCAATGCCGCCGCACTACTCGCTGCCGACCGTCGACACGTTTCGCCATGTGGCGGAGGCTTACGGCGACGACAACCCGTTGTGGTGCGATCCAAACTACGCGGCAGGGTCTTGCTGGGATGGCCCCTTGGCCCCACCCGCGTTGGTCGGCGGCGACACTCTGATCGGCGAGGACGAGGTGAGCGGTGTCGCACCAGAACACGTCGAGCTGATGAAGGGTGACCCACTGCGCGGGGTGCACGCTTTCTACTCGGCATCAGCCCGTGAATGGTGGGCGCCGCTGCGGCCAAATGTTCGGGTGAAGCGGCGCAACGCTTTGGTCGGCGTCTTGGATAAACCGAGTGAGTTCGCGGAGCGCGCGATTCACGAGTGGACCGGGCAGGTGTTTCGCGAAAACGAGGGGCCGCTTCTGTCGGCTCAGTTCCGTCTGATGATCCGTACCGAACGATCGAAGGCCCGCAAACAAAAGAAACAGGATGACGTCGTCATCGAGTCCTACAGCGACGACGACATCGAACAGATCGAGGCCCAATACGCCAGAGAGCGACCGCGTGGCGCGGAGCCTCGTTACTGGGAGGATGTTGCTGAGGGTGACACGATCGGGCCGATGGTCAAGGGTCCGCTCACCGTTACCGACATCGTGTGTTGGCATGTCGGAATGGGCATGGGCCTCTACGGCGTCTCGGCGCTGCGACTTGCCGCGAACAACCGGCGACGTATCCCGCGGTTCTTTCACCGCGACGACCTCAACGTTCCCGATGTGATGCAGCGTGTGCACTGGGATCCAGAGTTTGCGCGCCGTTCGGGTAACCCCACTACGTTCGACTACGGACGTATGCGTGAAACCTGGTTGATCCATCTCTGCACCGACTGGATGGGCGACGATGCGTGGCTTTTCAAACTCGACTGCGAGTTCCGCAAGTTCAACTACGTTGGCGACACGCAATGGCTCGACGGCACAGTGACGCGCAAGTATCTGGCCGACGACGATCGCCCTGCGGTCGATGTCGAGGTGCGGGCAACCAATCAGCGTGGCGAGCTGACCACCCCCGGACATGCGACGATTCTGTTGCCGAGCCGCGAACACGGTGCCGTGCGTCTTCCGGAGCCTCCCGGTGCAGCAACCGAACTCCAGCAGGCACTAGAGGCCACTACCGACAGGTTCGACAAATGACCAACATCTATACGAACGTCGACCATCTCGCGGTCACGCTGGGCGACGACCGTGTGTTGCGACTCACGCTCGACAAGCCCGACAAACGCAACGCGCTCGATGATGACATGGTCGATGCCTTGATCGAGCGGATCGACGCGGCCGGTCGCGATGAAGCCGTCGGCGCAGTGCTATTG
>JADFOM010000337.1 GCA_022562835.1 Acidobacteriota bacterium
CAGCAGATCTTCGACGATCTGTTGGCGCCGCGACGCGGGAAGACCTGCGTTGGTGAGCGTCGACTGGAGCTCGTCGTTGGCGTCGATCGCTTCGGCCACGGCGAAGAGCTCTCGACCAACTGTTTCGGCGTTGCCTTCGGCTGTGGCGATCGCCAGCAGCGCCTCGGCATATCCGGATACGACGTCGGCACTCATCGGCTCGCTCCGACCTGGTCGATGTAGCGGTCGATGATGCGTCGTTGCGTTTCGTCGTCGAGGCTTGAGACAACAACCGCTTCTGCGGCATCGGAGGCGCGGGCGGCAACCTCGGCGCGAAGGTCGGCAGTCGCCTGCGCACGCAGTGTTTCGAGCTCCACCTCGGCTCGTTGACGACTCTCGGCAACGTCGGAGGCGGCACGGTCACGCAATTCCGCGACGAGTGTCTTCGAACGCTCGACCGCCTCGGCGCGGATTTCGGCTGCTTCGTCCGATACGTTGCCGAGGCCTGCATTCACAGTTGCGAGTTCGGCTTCAGCTGTCGTCTTGAGCGCCGCGGCATCGCCGATCTCTCCCTCGATGCGTTCGGTACGACCGGTCATGGCCGCACGGATCGGTGGGAGGCCCTTCCAGATGAAGATCACGAGTATGACGGTGAACGCAAGAGTTCCCCAGATGAACTCGTTGATATCTCCGGGCAGGAAATAGCCGTTGTCGTGATGCTCTTCTACCGCGAAGACCGACATCACGAGTCACTTCCAAGTGTTTGGTCGATTACCGATTGCGACCCGTCGGCGTCGATTGGTTCTTCGACGACCATCGAAGCGGCCTCGACGGCCAAAGCGCTGACGTCGTCGTGCATGCCCGCCAGTGCGGCTGCGCGAGCCTGTTCTATCTCGCTGGTCACCTGCGTGCGACGTTCATTCGCCTCTGCGTCAGCTTCGGCCTGAAGGCCTTGGCGATACACGTCGGCTTCGGCGCGCGCCTCGTCGAGCACGGAGTTGGCTTCAGCGCGTGCACCCGACAGTGCTTCTTGATAGTCGCGTTGAACCGCTACAAGGTCTGCTCGAGCACGTTCGGCAGCATCTTTGTCCGCGCGAATCACGTCCTCGCGCTTGGCTCGACCACGCAAGATCGGTGGCAACAGCACGAACTTCATCAACGCCCACAACGCGAAGAACCAGAATGCGGCCCACAACAACTCGTTGAGGTCCGGGATCACCGGGTTAGGTGGATCCTCTGCTTCTTCTACTGTGTGAGCTTCTTCCTCACCTTCGGTTTCTGACTCTTCAGCGAAGGCCAACTCACCGTTGAGGAGTAGCTGCAACGTCACAACAAGACCTTTCGTCGTCCTAAACGAGGACTACGGCGTAGTAGGGATAGATCAGGCGAACTTAAGAAGAATGAACACAACGAAACCGATGAGCGCAAGCGCCTCGGTGAACGCAACGCCAATGAACATCGTCGTCTGGACCTGACCGGCCGATTCCGGCTGGCGGGCCATTGCCTGTACGGCTTGACCGACCAGATAACCGATGCCGATGCCCGGCCCGATCGCGGCGAGGCCGTATGCGAACCCGGCGCTGCTCGCGGCTTCCGCTGCCTTATATTCGTCTGCGGTCAGGCCCTCGGGGACCTGAGCGAGAATCTGCGTCGCAGTGCTTGAGAGACTCATTGGTTTCGTTTCTCCTGGGTATTGGTTTGCTTAGTGATTTGGGTGAAGGGCGCCGCCGATGTACACGGCGGCGAGGATGGTGAACACGAATGCCTGGATGAGCGAGACACCGACCTCGAAGGCGGTGAACGCAACCAACCCGGGGAACGTGAGGCCGATGACAACAACCGTCACCTGTGCTGCCCACAGTCCGATGCACAACACACCGAATGTCACCAACAAGATGTGACCCGCGAGCATGTTCGCGAAGAGACGAACCGCGTGGCTGAAGGGGCGGATAAGGAACGTCGAAAGGACCTCGATCGGTGTGACCAACGGGTACAGCCACTTGGGTACCCCCGGAGGGAACAGCACCGACTTGAAATACCCGAGGCCGTTGTGTTTGACACCTACGGAGATGAACATGGCCCAGGCGATGAGCGCGAGTACCAGGGGTCCCCCCATGCGAGCCATGGCTGGCATCTGAAAGAAGGGAATTACCTCGGTGATGTTGCCGAAGAACACGTAGAGGAAGAAGCTCACCAGCAGCGGCAGATACTTGAGACCCTCGGTGCCCATGGTCGGAAGGATGATCTGTTCCTCAACGAATCCAACGGTTGTCTCCGCAACGGTACGCGTACCACGCGGCACCAGTCCCTTTTGGCGTGCGGCGAGTAGAAATACAACCGTCGGGATTAGCACTGAGAGCATGTGAATCAGCGCGATCTTGTTGAAGACACCAGGCCACTCGACCAGGTTCTCCATCGACGGGAACTCGAGTCCGAAGATCATCGGAGTGTGTGCTCCTTGTTACGTTGTGCATTGGAGAGCCGACCGACCATTTTGCCGGTTCGACCAGTGCGTGGATTTTCTGGTGGTTTGAGGCCTGGATAGGCCAGCGAACCCGAGATGAACCGCATCTCCCAGAACAACAAACCGAGGTGGGTCACAATGAGCGTGATCCCGAGCGGCACCATCTCGACCCAGGATGCGTCCTTCACGACATAGACCGCCACGAAGATGAGGCCGAGGCGAATGAGATAACCGAACAGTGCCGCCGCGCCCATCATGGCGAAGCTGATACTTGCACCAGCGCTGAGCATGAACGCTGCGAGAAGGAAGTTC
Organism: Acidobacteriota bacterium; assembly: GCA_022562835.1. GTDB lineage: Bacteria > Actinomycetota > Acidimicrobiia > Acidimicrobiales > SHLQ01 > JADFOM01. The sequence goes on from JADFOM010000337.1 coordinate 2,756, forward strand.
GTCAATACGATCGCGCAGGCATAAGCGGCCGATGCAGCTCCGTCGAAACCCCAAATCGCGCTGGCTATCAGGACGACTACCGGAGTTGCGATCAGGCCGCGACGAACCATATCGCGAGCGATTTCCATCGCCGGGGCGGGGCCGTCGAAGCGCTGTGTGAATGCATCGCTCATCTTGGGTTCAATCCGACTGTCAGGGTCGACCGTCGAGCCTCGGCGTGTTCGCTCATATCGTTGCGGTAGACATAGACCTGCTTGACGAT
>JADFOM010000338.1 GCA_022562835.1 Acidobacteriota bacterium
AACGAAGCCGCACGCGCCGAGGGCGGGGAGATTGCGCAGGTCATGGCCCGTTACGGCGACAGTCGTCGACGTTTCCTGGTCGCCAATACCGAAGGAGTGCTGGCCAGCGATGATCAGGTCAGAACACTCTTTGTTGTTTCGTGTGTGGCGTCTGGCGACGCGGGGATGCAAACCGGCTATCAGGTCGTTGGTGTGCCTTACGGTTTCGAGCTATTCGAGCAGCACTCAGTGACCGATCAGGCGGCAAGGGCAGCGCGTCAGGCGATTGCCAAACTCGACGCAGTCCCGGCGCCCTCCGGAGCTATGCCGATCGTGGTCGGTGCCGGCGGCGGAGGGGTCATGTTTCACGAGGCCTGCGGTCATGGTCTAGAGGCAGACCTCGTCGCCAAGTCGGCCTCGGTCTATGCCGACCGCATCGGAGACAAGGTCGCCGGCGACAACATCACCTTGATCGACGACGGTCAGATGGGCGGCGAATGGGGCGCTTTCGCTATCGACGACGAGGGACGCGCAGCACAGCACAACGTGTTGATCGAAGATGGTGTGCTCGTCGACTACATGTGGGATTCCATCCGAGCACGATCCGAGGGGCGCCCGTCGTCCGGCAACGGTCGACGACAGAGCTACCAACACCTGCCGATGGTGCGGATGACCAATACCTATTTGGCTAACGGAACCGATTCGGCGGAAGACATCATTGCCGACACCCCCAACGGTGTTTACGTCGCCGAGCTCGGTGGGGGGCAGGTCAACACCGCCACGGGCGATTTCGTGTTCGGAATGACCGAGGCCTACCTCATCGAAAATGGAGAGGTTACGTCGCCTATCCGTGAGGGCAATCTCATCGGCAATGGTCCCGAGGTATTGCAGAGAATCGATGCGCTAGCGGATGACTTCGCGATGGGTCACCCCGGCACATGCGGCAAGGATGGGCAAGGTGTGCCCGTTGGCGATGGAACCCCGACGATCAGAGTGACCGAGCTCACCGTCGGTGGAACTGCAGGCTGAGGGTGACCGATCTTGGCGATCTCGCCAAACACGTTCTCGATCAGGCCGGTGACGGTGAACAACTCGAAGTCATGGTCCAACGCCAGTCCGATACCGAGGTGCGTGCCCGCGATGGCGACGTCGAGTCCTTCACCGCTGCGGATTCGCTCGGTGTTGGTGTTCGCATCGTTGCCCATCATCGACAGGGTTTCGCCTACACGGGTAGTTTCGACATCGCCGCTATCGACCAGGCGGTAAACGATGCCAGGGACAACGCGTCGTTCGGGACCGAAGACGAATACTTAGGTTTGGCAGAGCCCGACGGTGTTGACTACCCCGAACTCGACTTGCTGTCACCGGGCTACACCGCCACGACAACAGATCGAAAGATTGAACTTGCGCTCGCTCTCGAGGCGGCCGTTCGAGCGGCAGATGAGCGTGTCGTCGGCGTGGATACTCTTGAGTACGCCGACGCGCGAGCCGAGTGGATTGTGGCGAACACCCACGGGATCTGGGCTGAGAGTGTGGAGTCGGTCGCCTATGCGATGGCATGGATAATCGTTAGCCAAGGCGACGAAACACACGAGGGTTATGCCGCGGAGGTCGGTCGCTGTGCCGCAGATCTCGACATCGACAAGTGCGCGACCGATGCGACCACTCGTGGGCTGCGTATGTTCGGTGCCACCAAACCAAAGTCGAGTCGCGTAACGATTGTTCTCGAGCAGTCACCGTCTGCGGACTTTGTTTCGTTGATCGGATCGACGCTGAGTGGTGAGTCGGTACTCAAGAAACGGTCACCATTTGTTGACCGACTGGGCGACTCGATCGCTGCACCGCAGGTTCAATTGCTCGATGATCCGAGCGATCCTGAGGCATTCACGGCCTCTCAGACCGACGGTGAGGGTCTAGCGACACGCCCCAATTTTCTGATCGAGGACGGAGTGCTGTCGCGTTTTGTCTATGACACCTATAACGCTCGGCGAGCCGCAACGGTGTCGACTGGTTCGGCGGTGCGAGGCGGCTACCGATCGACTCCTGTCGCAGGTACCCAGGCACTGTCACTAAGACCTGGTTCGGCATCGATAGAAGAGTTGATTGGCAGTGTCGACCACGGAGTCTTGGTAGCCGAGTTGCAAGGTCTTCACTCGGGGGTGAATCCGATCAGTGGCGACTTCAGTACGGGTGTGACCGGCATTGCCATTCGCGACGGTGCGCTCGCAGAGCCCATCCGCGAGGCAACGATCGCCTCGACGCTTCAACGGATGCTGCTCGACGTCAGCGCGATCGGTGCCGAGGTCGAGAGACTTCCTGGCGGGGCGACCGGGGTGCCATTGGTCATAGAAGACATAACGTTGTCTGGCTCGTGACCCGCTCGGTTGTCGAGTCATTGGCGTCGCGTGTCGTCGAGGCGGCCAAGCCGGGCGAGGCGATAGAGGCATTCGTCTCTTCGAGTCGGTCGTGCACCGTCAGGGCGTACAACGCCGAGGTCGAGTCCTTCACATCGGCGACCAATCTCGCGGCGGGTATACGTGTCATCGTCGATGGGCGGCAGGGTTTCGCACACTGTGGCACCCACGACACCGATTCTGTCGAGGCTGCTCTCGCCGCTGCTCGCGACAACGCACGCCACGTGGCCCCCGACGAATATGTCGCCCTGATCAGCCCGGATGATGTGAAGGCGCCAACGTTGGATTTGTTCAGCTCCGGCGTTGAGGAACTCGACGCCGACGGCCGTATCGACCGTGCGATCGAACTTGAGCGGAGAGTGACCGGCGCCGACAAGAGAATTACGGGTGTGCGGTCGGCCAACTACAGCGACGGGGTAGGCGAGTTTGCGCTGGCCTCAAGTAGCGGGGTTGCCGCCTATGACCGGTCGAGTTCTGCAACGATGTCGGTCTCGGTGCTTGCGTCGGACGGCGAATCTACTTCGACCGGGGCAGGTTGGGATGCGGGCAGGGGACCCGCTGATCTCGACATGGAGTTGGTCGCCACTAGAGCGATCGATGCGGCGCTCGATCAGCTG
>JADFOM010000339.1 GCA_022562835.1 Acidobacteriota bacterium
GTCATGGCCGCAGAGGTTACCGAATGTGGGCACTCGAGACCGAGGCCAGACCACTTCGTCGAGCGATCACGTCGAGGGCCGTTGGGAAATTGACCCCGGCTCAGTCGCCCTCGATCGCGGCAAACGCCCTGCGTAGTTCGTCCACGAAGATCTCCGGCTGTTCGAACGCCGCGAAGTGGCCCCCCTTTTCGAGATCGTTCCAGTAGCGGATATCGGTAAAGCGCTTAGCAGCCCAACGTCGCGATGTGCCCAGGATCTCGAGCGGGAATCGACTGCACGCTGTGGGACCGGGCACCTCGCCGAGGGAGGTGTTACGGGCGCTTTCCCAGTAGAGCCGGGCCGACGAGGTCGCCGTATTCGTCACCCAGTAGAACATGACGTTGTCGAGCATCTCGTCGCGACTCAGGACGTTCTCGGGGTGACCATCACAGTCGGTCCAGCTCCAGAACTTCTCGACGATCCAACACATCTGACCGACCGGTGAGTCGGCGAGGGCGTAGCCGAGGGTTTGGGGTCGCGTACTCTGCTGTTTGAAGTACGCCGAATCCCATTGGTCGTAGTAGGTCAGTCGCTCCAGCGCAGCCGACTCGTCGGGTGTCAGATCCGCGAGCGTGTCCGGGTCCGGACCCGCTACCGGCATGTTGAGGTGGATTCCAGCGCAATGATCCGGGTCGAGGAGCGAGACGAGCGTGGTGATCATCGATCCCCAATCACCGCCCTGGGCAAAATAGCGGTCGTAGCCAAGGCGAGCCATCAACTCTGCCCACATCTCCGCCATCTTGTCGACACCGAACCCAGGCTCGGTAGCGGCTGATGAGAACCCGTAGCCCACGAGTGACGGGCACACGACGTGGAACGCGTCAGCGGCATTTCCACCGTGCTTAACCGGGTCGACCAAAGGTTCGATGACCTTATGGAATTCGACGACAGAGCCAGGCCAGCCATGCGAAATGATCAGCGGGCGGGCATCGCTATGTTGCGAACGCACGTGTATGAAGTGCACGTCTATGCCGTCGATCTCTGTCATGAATTGCGGCAGGCGGTTGTGATAGGCCTCGCGGGCGCGCCAGTCGTATGACTCGGCCCAATAGGTCGCCAAGTCTTTGGCGTAGTCGAGCGGCATCCCTTGGGACCAGTCGTCGACCACCTCGGCGTCGGGCCAGCGCGTGCTGGAAATGCGAGCGCGCAGGTCGACTAGGACCTCTTCATCGATGTCGATCGTGAAGGGATTGATCTGGCTCATGGGTCCTCCTGGTGGCGGGGCATCGGCGATGCTGGAGCATTACCCTCGCAGCTGATGGACCTGCCTGTCACACCGCCGGTACGACCGATGCTCGCCAAGGCGTACCCAGAGCTTCCCACTGGCGATCTTGTGTTCGAACCGAAGTGGGATGGATTTCGATGCATCGTGTTCCGAGACGGTGATGAGGTCATCCTGGGATCACGAAACGAGCGTCCGCTTACCCGATACTTCCCTGAGATCATCGACCCGTTGAAGGCATCGTTGCCGGGGCGTGCGGTCCTGGATGGCGAACTCGTGGTGTCCAAGTCCGACCGCCTCGCGTTTGACGCCTTGCAGCAGCGCATCCATCCCGCCGACAGCCGTGTCCAGAAGCTCGCCGCCGAAACGCCGTGTGAGTTCGTGGCGTTTGATGTCTTGGCTGTCGGCGATCGCGACCTTCGCGCGGAACCCTTCGCGCAGCGCCGCTCCATCCTCGAGGACTTCGCCGACGTATTCGTGGCACCGGTGCACCTCACGCCAGTAACCCGCGACCGTCATCGAGCGATGCAATGGTTTCGCGACTTCGAGGGAGCGGGTCTCGACGGTTTGATCGCCAAGCCGGCCGAGGGTCTCTACGTCGAGAACAAGCGAACCCAGTTCAAGCTCAAGCATGTCCGGAGCGCCGATGCGGTAGTTGCGGGTTTTCGTATTCACAAGGACGGGGAGGGTGTCGGGTCGCTACTGCTGGGCCTGTACGACGACGACGGTGTCTTGCATCACGTCGGTGTTGCCACAAGTTTCACGAAGGTCCGTCGACAAGAACTGCTAGGTGAGCTGGCCACCTACAGGCTTGACGACATCTCAACACACCCATGGGCTGGCTGGCTAGAGGCCGAGGCCCACGAGTCCGGTCGGATGCCGGGTGCCCCCCACCGGTGGTCCAAGGCGGCTGGAAAGGACCATCGCTGGATTCCGATTCGACCGGACCTGGTATGCGAGGTCAAATACGAATCGATGCTCAACGGCCGCTTTCGGGCGACGACGCGCTGGCTGCGTTGGCGTCTTGATCGTGACCCAGCGAGCTGTGGGTACGACCAGATCGAAACGCCCGCCGAATTTGCGTTCTCCGACGTGCTCGCCAGTTCAGCGGATGAGTGAGGCTGCGCGGCGCGTCAATGCCGGTGCGTCGAGTCGATCACACATCTTCGCGAACGCATCGGTCGGGCCTGTCCAGCGCCAGTCGTCCACCTCACCTACATCTAGGTCGGTTTCGACAGTGGCAATCCGTCGGAACAGGAGAGCTTCGTCGAAGTGGTCGTGCAGGGTCTTGGCGAGCTTTGCTGCTCCGCGTACCTCAACGGTCCAGTCGGCTGCGTCGTGAGGGATCGCTTCGATATGGTCGTATTCAGCGAGCACTAGAGAAGCCGATTTCGCACCCCATCCGGGCAGACCCGGGAAACCGTCAGCGGTGTCTCCTACCAAGCCCAGATAGTCGGGAATCGACGTGGGTGAGACGCCAAACTTCTCGATTACTCCGGCCCAATCATAGAATTTTTCGTTGCGGCGATCGAGCTGCACGACACGGCCATCGGCTCGTACACATTGCGCCAAGTCCTTGTCGGGCGTGCAGATAATCGCGCGCTCGACACGCTCGTCAGAGGTCGCTACCGCCGCCGCCGCGGCCAGGGCGTCATCGGCTTCGACCTCGATCATCGGCCACACGGTGAATCCTGCGGCCATGAGAGCGTCTTCGAGGAGGCCGAACTGCTCCTCGATGCGCGGAT
>JADFOM010000340.1 GCA_022562835.1 Acidobacteriota bacterium
CCGAAGGGCGTGTTGTTGTTCGGCCCTCCTGGATGCGGCAAGACAATGATCGCGAAGGCTGTCGCCAACTCAATCGCACGACGTGCCGCTGAACGAGGCGACCAAAGCGACGCAAGGAGCTACTTCATCAACATCAAGGGACCCGAGCTGCTCAACAAGTACGTCGGTGAGACCGAACGCCACATTCGTCGCATCTTCCAGCGGGCACGTCAGAAGGCGTCCGAGGGCTTCCCCGTTGTCATTTTCTTCGACGAAATGGAGGCGATGTTCCGCGTGCGGGGGAGTGGCATCAGCTCCGACGTGAACTCTACGATCGTGCCCCAGCTACTCGCCGAGATAGACGGTGTTGAACAGCTCAACAACGTCATCGTAATCGGAGCGTCGAACCGCGAGGATCTCATCGACCCCGCCATTCTACGGCCTGGCCGCCTCGACGTGAAGATACGTATCAACCGACCTGGCGCGGCGGAAGCCGAGTCGATCTTCGGTCGTTATCTCAATACCGACGTTCCGCTCGATCCCGGTGAAGTCGATTTACTCGGCGGCGGCGACGCCAACAAGGCAGTGCTCGCGATGATCGAACAGACCGTCGAGGAGATGTATGCCGAAAACGACCGCAACGCCTTCCTTGAGATTCAATACGAGCGCGGCGACCGACAGATCCTGTACTTCCGCGATTTCGCATCCGGAGCGATGATCGAACACATAGTCCGTCGTGCCAAGAAGAACGCCGTAAAGCGTTCGCTCGCTGGCGATCCCATCGGCCTTCGCCTCGAGGACCTCGTCAACGCGATCCGAATGGAGTTCCGAGAGAACGAAGAATTGCCCAATGCGGGGAACTCCGACGACTGGGCCAAGATCCAAGGCCAGCGCGGCGACCGAATCACATTCATCCGGACCCTTATCGATGAGGGTGAAGCCGGCGGCCGCTCGATCGAACGAGCCCAGACAGGTCAGTACCTGTGACGCGGCCTTGATATACGGCATCGAGACCGAATACGGGATAATCCATCGCTCCCCGGTCGACACCAATCCCATAACTGCGTCGTCACTTCTGATCAACGCCTATCTAGCGCGACTCGCTGCAAGCAGCGACGCACCCGTGGTCGGCTGGGACTTCGAGGATGAGAACCCGGCGAGCGACGCGAGGAGCGAGTACGACCCTGGAGCGATCGCTCCGCAGGTCGAAACACATCTGGTCAACGCGGTGCTCACAAATGGGGCTCGCTATTACGTCGATCACGCGCATCCTGAGATTTCGACGCCCGAGTGCGCCGACCCGCTCGAGGTTCTGCGATACGACCGTGCCGGCGAGATGATCATCGCTGCCTCACTCGACGCGTCCTCCTCTCTGATCGGACCGAGTGAGGAGCTGATAGCGCATAAGAACAACAGTGACGGCAAGGGCAACTCATACGGCTGCCATGAGAACTACCTAGTGTCGCGGGCCACGCCGTTCGCACGCATCGTTACCCACGCGATCCCACATTTCGTGACTCGTCAGATCTTCACCGGGTCCGGCAAGATCGGTGCGGAAGCGCACGGCCAAGTCGATCCCGAGCTGCCATATCAACTCACCCAACGCGCAGACTTTTTCGAAGAACAGGTCGGTCTCGAGACAACGCTCAAGCGACCGATCGTCAACACACGCGACGAGCCGCACGCTGATCCCGAACGGTTCAGGCGTCTACACGTCATCGCTGGTGACGCTAATCTTTGCCAGGTCGCAACCTTCCTCAAGATCGCCTCCACCGCATGGCTGCTCAATCTCGTAGAAGCGGATGCAATAAACCATGAGATCCGCTTCGCGGATCCAGTCCACGCCATGCGAGCCGTTAGTACCGACCTGACGATGCGTCAGCCGCTCCTGCTAGATGACGGCCGCACCGTGACAGCACTGGAGGTTCAATGGTCGTTCTACGAACAGTCGCGAGTATTCGCGGAGCTATACGGCCACGAGGTCGTAGGACCCTCCGGCGAGCAGGCGCTCGACCGTTGGGAGCAGGTTCTCCATGCGCTCGAGACCGACCCGATGTTGTTGAACGGGCAACTCGACTGGGTCACAAAGCTTGATCTCATCGATCGCTACCGACAACGCCACGACCTCAGCTGGAACGATGGACGTCTCGCCGCGCTCGCGTTGCAGTACCACGACATGCGGCCGAGCAGATCCATTTTCGCCCGTCTCGAGACCGAGAAGCTTGTCGCAGACGAGGACGCCTTCGCCGCAATGACCAAGCCTCCAGAAGACACCCGGGCATACTTTCGGGGTGAATGCCTGTCCCGCTGGCCGGACCAGATCGTGGCCGCCAATTGGGATTCGATCGTGTTCCAGGTGGGCGCCGACGCGCTTCAACGAGTGCCGATGATGGACCCCTATCGCGGCACACGCGCACTAATCGGCGAAGTGCTCGACGCTTCATCTGACCCGGCGTCATTGCTCGCAAATCTCTCGCGCTGACGTCAACGAACTCGATCCGTGCCGCGCTGGACATCGGTCTGGACGAGCCCTGCCAGACGTCCGCTTCGCCACGCGATGCGAGATGGTCAATGCGCTCAGGCGATCCGCACTACGGTGGCCGCGATGCTCGATAGCATCGTCGATGAGCACCCAACCGGAGGCAACAATGCCAGATCGTGAACAGGTCCAACGGCCAGGCCAGAGCGAAGACACCGAGGTCGAGGCCGAACAACCTACGAAGGCCACGAAGTCAGAGACCAGCGATGACGCCCAGATCGAGGACCTGCTCGACGAGATCGATGAGGTGCTCGAGACCAACGCAGAGGAATTCGTGAAGAGCTACGTCCAGAAAGGTGGCCAGTGAGCCACGTATCGTTGCCGCTGTTCGACCCCTCCAACGACCCGGGACCCGACTTCTTGGGCCTGGTGCGTAAGGCGGGCTTGGACACCCCGCAGCTACCCTTCCGCTTCGACGAGGTATTCACACCAACGCACGCGACGACGGTGCGTGCGCTGCGCTATGACGAAGGCGTA
>JADFOM010000341.1 GCA_022562835.1 Acidobacteriota bacterium
AGTGTGCTCACACGGTCGGCGACCTCTGGTGCCAGAGTCTCGAGCACCGTCGGGTCGTAGTCAGCTTTTGCCCAAGGTGTGTTGGACCCGGTGACGAAAGGTTCTGCTGCACGCACGAACTCGCCTGGTGACAACGCTCGGAGATAGTGCTCGTTGAAGTGGTCGAGCTTCTCAACGTCGAAAAAAGCCGGAGCCGAGTTGACGTCGGTTAGGTCGAACAGGGCGACGATCTCCTCGACAGGTCGGATCTCGGTCTCGTCGGGCGGACCCCAACCCAACAATGCGAGGTAGTTGACCATCGCCTCGGGCAAATAGCCGCGGTCACGGAAGTCACCGATCGAGACGTCGTCGCGTCGCTTCGAAAGCTTCTTGCGGCTCTCGTTGACGAGCAGGGGAAGGTGCGCGTAGGTCGGCGGCGCCATACCCATCGCATTCATCACAAGCGTCGCCTTGGGCGCGCTCGACAACAGGTCTTCACCCCGGATCGCGTGGGTGATGGCCATATCGGCGTCGTCGACCGCGTTCGCGAGGATGAACGTCGCTGAACCGTTCGAGCGCCAGATGACAAAATCCTCGAGAGCACCGGTCTCGAACGACATCGACCCACGCACTAGATCATCGAATGTGACGGTCGCATCATTGCCGACTTCGAACCGAACAGCGTGACCGTCGAGAAGGTCAGAACCGTCGATACGTTCATTGTCGGCGTCACAGAGATAGGCCCGTCCCTGGCCGAGCAACGACGCCACGACGTCTCGGTGACGGTCACGGTTGTTCGACTGGAAGACCGGATCGCCGTCCCAATCCAGACCCAACCAGTTCATCAGTTCGAACAGGACCTCCAGCAGCTCGGGTCGGTTGCGGTCCTCGTCGGTGTCCTCGACCCGGAGCACGAACTCGCCGCCGGTGTGACGGGCATAGAGCCAGTTGAACAGCGCAGTTCGAGCACTGCCTACATGTAGGTACCCGGTAGGCGACGGAGCAAAACGTACTCGCACGGAAGGTTCGATCATTTCACCGATGACTCCCCTTTGGTGAAATAGGTTCCGATCCCTAGGGGCTGGCCGGTGAAGTTGTCGACGAGGATGCGAACGGGCATTTCAGTTCAGGCGCCGACGAGAGCGCGCCAATCGTGCACCCTTGCGCTGGCCACGTCGGCGGGTTTCATCGTCAGCGTCTCGTCACCGATCCGATCGACCACATCGCGAAGGCGACCGTAGTGGTGCGAATGGGACACTTCCTCGGCGGCCGCGCGGCGATATTCGACCAGCTCTTGATCACACGACGCGTCGTCGTAGCCGAATAACGTCATTACAAGCCGAATGTCGTGGATTACCGGAGCGCGACCATAAATCGACGCCCGCTTGAGGGCAACCGACGCGATCAACATCGCTACGTCGGCCCACTGTTCGTCCTCGCGTAGTGTCACCTGACCCTCTACCGTTTCGACCAATGTGTGGGCGTAGCCCTGATCGGGACCTTGGCTGCCGAGCTGTGCGCCTTCGCGCAGCCCGCCGTCGCCTGGACGCGTCGCAGTCCAGCCGTCGAACCGTCGAGGCGGAGACGAATACGCGGTCGGGGTGACCCGAACAGTTTTCGCCGGAACAAACTTCGGTGCAGACACAGCGCAATCCTATGGTGTCAGCGTCGCCGCGGTGCGATCAGGCGAGCGCTCCGATCGGGTCCGTATGGCCAACTCGAGCCCAATGTCCTCGGCCGGACCGAATTGGGCGTCGGCGAGGGTGAGGTAGCCGACGTCTTGTCCGAGGCGACTCGCTGCCGCGAGATGTATCCCGTGCGAGGTGGTCAGCTGATAGTTCTCGGCGATCTCAGCTGCCTCGACAAGACAGCGGCTGTCGACGGGAACCGTGTAGAAACACTCGAGATCCCTACGAGCGCTGGCACTCAACAGGTCGTGCTGTTGAGGGTTCATTGCAAGACGGTGCAGTGCGACATGCAATTCGGTGATCGCCAATTCGCTGATCACCCATGTGTCATGACGTTTCATCGCGCGCAGCACCAGGTCGCTGTGGCGCCCGGCTGCGTAGCGAAACAGCAGTGCCGACGTATCCACCGCGAGGATCATTCCCCCCTCACTTCGGCCACTACCCGTGCAGCGCCGGCGTCGACGGCTACCTCGATTGGGGCTTCGAGGGCCTCCGATGATGACGAGCTCGGCGGGTGGACCAGCCCCGCTGCGACGAGATCTTGAAGGGTCGGGGTCCCGACAGGTTCTATCGGCCCGAGTTGAGCGACCGGTTTTCCGTCGACGGTGACTATGACCCGCTCGCCGGCTCCCGCTCGTCGCACGACCGCGGCAACCTGGTTCCTGAGCTCTCGAATACCTACCAGCCTTTGCACAGCCTCGAAGCTACCGGGTGTAGCACTTGTGTACACATATGGTTTTGTTGCATCGGTGCTCGCTGTCTATTCTCCCAAGGTCCAACAACTCGGGAGTACCTCATGAACTTCGCCTTCAGCGAAGAGCAAGACCAGCTGCGTCAGTTCGTCCGCCAGTTCCTCGATGACAAGTCGCCCGAGTCCGCTGTGCGAGAACAAATGGACACCGAGGTTGGCTACGACGCCGCCGTCTGGTCACAGATGGCCGACCAGCTCGGCCTCCAGAGCCTGATTGTTCCCGAGGCACACGGCGGCCAGGGCTTCGGCTACGTCGAGCTGATCGTCGTGCTTGAGGAGATGGGCCGCTCCCTACTATGTGCGCCCTACTTCTCCACGGTTGTCCTTGGCGTCAATACCCTCGTGCACTCCGGCGACGAAGCTGCACAGGCAGCACACCTGCCCGGCATCGCCGCCGGCGGGCTTTTCGTGCTCGGCACCGAACGCCATGAAAGCCGCCGCATCGACAATCAGCTGCGCGGCCGGTCGGGGCGCCAGGGCGACCCCGGCACATCGAAGTTCTTCCTATCCTTGCGCGACGATCTGATGCGCATCTTCGGCTCCGACCGCATGGACGGCATGCTGCAGAAACTCG
>JADFOM010000342.1 GCA_022562835.1 Acidobacteriota bacterium
CGGCGGAATCTGTTCGAACATCTCTCTGAGTGCGACGGTCAAGCAGATAGCGAATATCCATATGAGCGCGTCCGCGACATACCATCGCTCGATACGCCGAGCGCCCACTCGGCCGCGCCTTTCCTGAGCCCGCATCTTCGCCGTTCCTCCGATTCATGAGATGCCACGCTACGTGCTCATGTTTAGATGAAGAACCACGCAGAGTGCAATCGGGGCTACGACTTATTGGTAGGCCGCCGGGTGTCCCGCGACACGAGATCTGCGGCAGACTGGAGCCATGACCGAGACCTCCGATGCCCTGATCGACCTGGTACGAAACTCGGTCATCGGTTCAGGTGTTGCGGTCGATGGACCGTTCGGGCCCCGTCCGGTGATCTACGCCGACTACACAGCGTCGGGTCGTTCGTTGTCGTTCATCGAGGACTACATCCGCGACGTGGTCTTGCCCCTCTATGGGAACACACACACCGAATCGTCGGGAACAGGCCGTCAAACGACCCGTTTTCGTGAAGACGCTCGCGCCGCGATCCGTCGTTGCACCGGTGCAAACGAGGAGCACGCCGTGGTGTTCTGTGGCAGCGGCTCAACGTTTGCGATCAATCGTCTGATCAACGTGATGGGGCTATTGGCGCCATCGTCATATGACGCATGGGTTGGCACCCGACCACTCGACGACGCCGACCGACCCGTCGTGTTCATCGGGCCCTACGAGCATCATTCCAATGAGCTGCCGTGGCGCGAGTCCATTGCCGATGTCGTCACGATCGATGAAGACGCTGACGGTCACGTCGATCTCGACAAGCTCGAATCAGAGCTCGTGCGTTATAGCGACCGCCCGCTGCGGATCGGTTCGTTCTCCGCGGCCTCGAATGTGACCGGAATCCTGACCGATACCGCAGCGGTATCGGCGTTGCTGCACACCCATGGTGCGTTGGCGTTTTGGGATTTCGCCGCAGCAGCGCCCTACGTGTCGATCGAGATGGGGACGGCTACGCGGGGCGCGCTGGACTACTACGACGCCGTGTTCCTATCGCCGCACAAACTCATCGGCGGGCCCGGTACACCCGGCGTGCTCGTCGCTCGCCGCGAACTGTTCCAAAACGACGTCCCCGTGGTTCCTGGTGGTGGGACGGTCGTCTTTGTGAATCCGACCGAGCACGACTATCTGACCGACATCGAACAGCGTGAGGAGGGGGGCACCCCGGCCATCGTCGAATCGATTCGTGCCGGGCTCGTATTCGGTCTGAAGGAGGCCGTAGGGGTTGAGGCGATACGCGAGCGAGAGGAGCGGTTCGTCTCGCGCGCCGTGGAGGAGTGGTCGAGTCATCCAGAAATCGAGGTGCTCGGCAATCGTGACGCCGAGCGGCTGTCCATCGTCTCGTTCGTTCTTCGGTACGGCGAGGACTACCTCCATCACAACTTCGTGGTGGCGCTGCTCAACGATCTGTTTGGAGTGCAATCACGCGGCGGTTGCAGCTGTGCAGGGCCGTACGGTCATCGCCTGCTCGGCATTGACATAACTAGAAGTCATGAGTTCGAACGGGAAATCACCCGAGGGTGCGAAGGCATCAAGCCCGGCTGGATCCGCGTCAATTTCAACTACTTCATCGACGAGGCGACGTTCGACTACATCGTGGAGGCCGTCCGCCTGGTGGCGACACACGGGGCATTGCTGTTGCCGAACTACCGCTTCGAACCCGACACGGGACGCTGGACCCATCGCGACGGGCAGATAGAGGCCCCTATGAGTCTCGACGACATCAACTACGACGCCGGCGAAATGTCGTATCACCATCGCGATCACTACGAGGTTGCCGGTCAGCTCAACTATTATCTCGACATGGCCCGGTCCGTGTTCGAGGACGCGCAGACCTCACCGGCTTGTGCACTCCAAGCGCCCGCCACGAGCGGTGACTTCGAACATCTGCGCTGGTTCCCGTATCCGGCCGAGGTCGGCGTCGCGGAGGCAACCGACTAGAACCTAGTTTCATGGAACAGACGACCGCCTCGGTTATCCCCAGGATCGTCAGCGTCGATGACCACGTCGTTGAACCTGCCAACGTGTGGACCGACAGGTTGCCAAAGCGGTACAACGAGGTCGGCCCACGCATCGTGTACGCGCCGAAGGGCGAGATGTCCCTCGTCGAAGGTGCCTGGGTAGAAAAGCCCGGTCACGGCGATGAGATGGCGGCCTGGTGGCACTACGAGGATCACCGCTACCAGATCAAGCAGATGATCGCCTGCCCGGGCATGGCCCCGGAGGACGTCACGATGGAGGGCGTCACCTACGAAGATATTGCCGACGGCTGCTACGAGCCGGCCGCCCGTCTTGTCGACATGGATACGAATCATGTTGAGGCGTCACTATGTTTTCCGAACTACCCGCGGTTCTGTGGTCAGCTCTTCGCCGAACGCAAGGATCGTGAGCTCGCGAAACTCTGTGTAGAGGCCTACAACGACTGGATGATCGATGAGTGGTGCGGTGACAGCAATGGCCGATTGATCCCGCTGTGCATCGTGCCGTTGTGGGACGTCGAACTTGCCGCCGAGGAGATTCGTCGGAATGCGGCGCGCGGTTGTCGGGCGGTCGCTTGGTCCGAACTGCCTGCGTGGCTTGGTCTGCCTAGTATCCATTCGGGTGAATGGGACCCATTTTTCGCCGCGTGTCAAGAGACCGGCACCGTTATCTGCATGCACATTGGTTCGGGCACTCGTACGTTGACGACATCGGCGGATGCCCCCACGATTGTCACCGCCAACATGATCGTGGCGAACAGCGCCGCTTCGATGATCGACTGGTTGTTCTCGGGCATCTTCGATCGGTTCGATGAGCTGAAGTTGATGTATGCCGAGAGTCAGATCGGGTGGATTCCCTACTTCGTGGAGCGCGCCGACGACACCTGGCAGACCCACCAGTGGGCTCAGGGTGAGCAGCGCAGCGAGCTGCCCCCA
>JADFOM010000343.1 GCA_022562835.1 Acidobacteriota bacterium
TCATCGCCCACAAGCAAGAGCGTCAATCGGTCGAATCTCCCCAAGTGCAGACGACTGTCGACTGAAACGTACCAAACGCCTTCTTGCCGGAAGCCGCCAGACGAACCATCCCCGATCCCCGAATCCTGATCGCTGAATCCTGTACCGATGCAAGCCCGCCTTCGGATCAACTGGATCATTCTGAAGACATCCATCGAGGAGCGGTTTGTCTACCGGGCCGACTTCGCCTTCGCGACGTTCGTTCGGTTTCTGCCGATCGTCACGCAGATTTTTCTGTGGACGGCCGTGTATTCCGCCGTGAAGTCAGGAGAGATCGAAGGCTATTCCGTGGAAGATATCATCGCTTACTACCTGCTGACGATGCTGGCCCGGGCGTTTTCCAGCATGCCCGGCCTGGCATCGGGCATAGGCCGACAAGTGCGTGATGGCGAGATCAAAAAATTTCTCATCCAGCCGATCGACCTGGTCGGTTTTCTGTTCTTGGCGCGGATCGCCCACAAGTTGGTTTACTACGTCGTGGCCGCGGCGCCGTTTGCGCTGGTCTATTACGTTTGTCGCGACTACTTTCCAGGTTGGCCGGAAAGGGAGGTGTTCGCTGCCTTTCTGCTGTCGCTCGTGCTGGCGAACGATTACCGCCATCCGGCAGTACTTGCGAAGGAGATCGCAACCCTTGACCTGATCAGCGATGGCCGGGTGGAGTTGGGAATCGGCGCTGGCTGGATGGCTAGTGACTATGCGACCGCTGGCATCGACATGGACACACCATCAGTGCGGATCGAACGACTTGAGGAATCACTACACATCCTGCGCAGACTGTTTGCCGGTGAGGTCGTCGACTTTGTCGGCGAGCACTACCGCATCGCCGGCCTAGCCGGCAGGCCGATGCCGACGCAGGGCGCTCGCCTCCCGATCATGGTGGCAGGGGGTCGGCAGAAGATCCTTTCGGTTGCCGGTCGCCACGCCGACATTGTGGGGTTGAACCCAGCGCTCGGCGCAGGGGTCATCGACCACCGCGCCGGACCCTCGGCGACCGCTGAGGCAACCGACGAGAAGATCGGCTGGATCCGAGCAGCGGCGGGTGAACGCAGCGATGACATCGAACTTCACACTCGCATCCACGTTGCGGTGATCACCGACGATAGAGAATCGGTTGCCGAGGCAATGGCCCCGTCGCTCGGCGTCACGCCCGAGGCCGCCCTTGAGTCTCCGCACGCCGTCGCGGGCACGGTCGACCAGTGCGTCGAGACGATTCTGGGCTGGCGGGCGCGCTGGGGTATCTCCTACATCGGTTTCAGCGCCGATGTGGTCGAAGACTTCGCCCCCGTTGTCACAAAGCTCAAAACGCTCGAGTGAGGTTGTAGAGCGCTACCTCAAAGAGCGCCCGTCGCTCATGCGTTCGGCTTCCATCAACACAAGTTCCTGTGCGCCGTGCATCACGATCTCGGGGTTCGGCACGAAGTCGAGTTCGGGGTGCCTGCCCTCGTAGTCGACCGAGTTGAGGATCATCTTCATCGCGTTGAGGTGAGCCAGATGTTTGTCCTCGGAACGAATGACGGTCCACGGGCTTGTGTTCGTGCTCGTACGTTTGAGCATCTGATACTTCATCTCGGTGAACTCGTCCCAATGCTCCTGTGCCTGCAGGTCGATTTCGCTGAGCTTCCACCGACGTAGAGGGTCGTCGCGGCGTCGATCAAAGCGCCGGGCCTGCTCCTCTTTGGTTACCGAGAAGTACAGCTTTACCAGAATTGTTCCCTGACGGACCAGGTCCTTCTCGAATCCGGTCACACCCTTCATGAACTGGCCGTATTCGTCGGTGCTGCAGAACTCGAACACTGGCTCAACCATGGAACGGTTGTACCAACTTCGATCGAACAGCACCATCTCACCACCGTGTGGGAACTGCGCAACATAACGCTGGAAGTACCATTGGGTCCGCTGCTCCTCGGTCGGCTTGCCGAGGGCGACCACCCGGTAGTGTTTTTCGTTCATGTAGCGGGTCACTCGTCGAATCGTCCCGCCCTTGCCGGCCGCGTCACGGCCCTCGAACAACACGATCATCCGCAACTTGTGTTCCTCGAGGTGCGTCTGGAGCTTCAACAGCTCGACCTGCCACGGCCGGATTGAACGCGCGCGATCTCTTGCCTCGATCGCGCGGCGTACCCGGCTGGGGTCTGTCCGCAGAATCTCGGCGAGATCGGCCGGCACCTCGACCGTCTCGGTCGGCTCTTCATCGTCGATCGAATAGAGCGCCATGGTCGTGAAGGTACCGAACTAGACGACATTAGGCTCCTCGCGCGCACAAAATTCACGCATGCCTGCCCGATCCGGTCAGCGATCGGGACCCCCTACATCTTCACGAACAGAAGGGTTCGGCCAGTTCTGGGGCGGCGCTCGAAACAAGCTGGACGCCTACCAGATCTCATCGACATATGTGTCGGTGCCGACGACGGTGCGGAAGAAAGGCGCTGCGGACACAACGTTGCCAACTCCGGCATCGCGTATCGCATCGGCGTAGTCGGCGAAGCGTTGCCATTCGTCGCGAACGTCGGACTCGACGAAGAACAGTTGCATCACTCGGTTGTCGCCGCCGGGAGGGGTGCCTAGATCCATGGGCGCGTTCGCGGTGACGTCGTCCAGGGCGATGGGCCGCCACGATGCACACGACGCGACCGACGATCCCGCTAGCAGCGAAGTCACACCCTTTGTCTCGTTGAAGGCATCGAACGCTGATTGATCGACACCCTCGGCGAGGTCGACGGCGACACTAACCATGCCGGCATAGCCATGATCAAGCGCCAGCTCTACCGGGACGGGATCCTCGTCTCGATACTGCGTGCCGAGGTAGTCGTAAAGAACGGTATGTGCGTGTGTCCGCTCGGAGAAACCGCGATCGTTCATGTAGAGGTCCACGACCTGTTTTCCGGCCCAGGCAAAATGTTCGTCGTG
>JADFOM010000035.1 GCA_022562835.1 Acidobacteriota bacterium
TATAAGATTCCCGTTTCTGTGGATACGTATAAACCCAAGGTGGCTCAAATCGTTCTTGACGCCGGCGCTTCCATTATTAACGATATTACAGGATTGCAGAAATATCCGCAGATGGCGGACATTATATCCAGCTTTAATGCCGGGGTTGTGTTAATGCATATGCAGGGTTCTCCAAAAAATATGCAGGAAAATCCGGTTTATGCCGATCTGCTTCAGGAGATTATAAGTTTTCTAGGTAAGAGCAGTTCCATTGCCATAAAGTCCGGCATCTCTCCTGAGAGCATAGCCATTGACCCTGGCATCGGTTTTGGAAAGACCGTGAGACAGAGCTTAGAGCTCCTCCGCCGTCTCCATGAGTTCAGGGACGCCCTGGGGTGCCCGGTGATGGTGGGCGTCTCCCGGAAGGCGGCCATCGGCGTGGGGCTTGTCGGCATTACCGGTGTCCGAGCTGAGCTGGCAGCGAGTGCTCGAGAGATCGCCAGACGACTCAAGGCGGTGACCGACAAGCCGGTCATCGTCGGTGTCGGCATCGGTACGCCTGAACAGGCCGCGGAAGCCGTGACCGACGCCGACGGTGTAGTCGTGGGTTCTGCAGTGGTGCAGACGATTCTCGATGGCAACGGGCCCACGGGAGTCGGTGCGTTGGTGGGATCGTTTCGTGCCGCGATCGATGGTTGATCTCCGACGGGTATCTCAGGGAATTGAGCGAGCCTGCGCGGGGTTGGTGGACGTGATGAGACGTCCCTCTTGAGCGCAGAACAGATCGACCTGATCGTTATCGGCGCGGGAGCTGCCGCAATTGCTGCGGCCCGGGCGGCACGACGACTCGACAAGTCCGTCGCGATGGTCGCCGACGGCCCGATAGGCGGCGATTGTACCTTCACCGGCTGTGTGCCATCCAAGACCCTCATTGCACAGGCTCGCGCCGGAGCTACCTATGAGACGGCTCACGGCGTCGTTGCCGAGACGGTTGCTACCATCGCTGCGACCGAGGACGCCGAGACACTTCGGGCGGAATCGATCGAGGTGATCGAAGGACGCGGTGAGATCATCGATGCCCATACCGTCGGGGTCAACGGGGCGCGTCTGCGCTGCGACAATCTCGTGATCGCAACAGGTGCGTCCCCTGTTGTGCCACCGATCGACGGCATCGGCGAAGTCGAGGTCTTAACGAACGAAACCGTCTTCTCGCTCGCGTCGAGACCGGTTTCGCTTGTGGTTCTCGGCGGCGGACCAATCGGATGTGAGCTCGCACAGGCCTTCGCCCGCTTCGGTACAGCGGTGACACTCTTCGAGGCCGAAGATCGTCTGCTGGGCCATGAGGAACCCGAAGCCTCGGCCTCTGCTCTCGACGCACTGGTCCGTTCGGGTGTCACGGTACGTCTCGGGACACGAGTGCAACGATTCTCGCGAGGGGCAGATCACATCGTGGTGACGGCTGACGACGGCTCCACCCTTGCCGTCGAGCGCGTGCTCGCAGCGGTCGGTCGACGGCCGACCACGGCGGGACTCGGACTCGAGCGCATCGGTTTGACGCTGGGTGAGCGAGGCGAGATCGAAGTTGACTCCAAAATGCGCAGCTCTGTGGACAACGTCTACGCGTCGGCGATGTCAACGGTCAGCTGCCGTTCACCCACGCCGCCGACGAGATGGGTCGGCTAGCTGTTGGACATATGTTCTCGTCGGGTCCAAGTTGGAAATTCGACGCCTCGGTGGTGCCCTGGGTTACCTTCCTCGATCCCGAGATCGCTCGTGTGGGCTGTACGGAGTCGACCGCGGGGCGCGGAGCACGCGTGGCGTGGTTGCCGCTGAGCGAGATCGATAGGGCACTTACCGACGACACAACCGACGGGTTCATCAAGATCATCGCCGAACCGAAACGCTTGACGCGCGGCATGTACGGAGGTCACATCACCGGTGCGACGATCGTCGCACCTCATGCAGGCGAGATGATCCACGAACTGGCGCTGGCTGTGCGCACGAACATGTTCACGGGAAGGCTGGCCCAGCTCGTGCACGCCTACCCTACGATGTCGACCGGTGTGGCTCAGGCGACCGCTCAGTTCTTCTACACGTTCGGAGGCCGGTCGGCGCGTTCTGCCAAGCGAGGCTGAGGCAAACCACTCGGTGTCAGACACCGAACGCAATAATCAACTTGGTCCAAGCGCGCTTTGCGTTGGGTGTCTGACACCGGGCTCTGCGTAAATCAGCCGGCAGCGTCTTGCTTGAGTGATTCACCGAAATCTCGCAGTCGGTTCAGGACAGCGTCGTCCATAGGTTGGACCCGCAGGAGCGACGCCCTGAGTCGGTTGAAAGTCTCCGCATCGAGGCCACAGTTGCGGCAGTTCTCGAGATGGCTCTCGACGGCCGCTCGCCTTTGTTCATCGAGCTCATCGTCAAGATAGGACTGGATGACCCGGCCGACCTGCCGGCAGGTATGAGGGTTCTTGCTACGAAAGATCATGGGGTCGCTCCATTGCGTGACCAGTCCGGCGAGTCTTCCAGCTCATTTCGAATGCGCTTTCGTGCTCGATGCAGCCGACTCATGATGGTTCCCACCGGGACATCGAGCACGTCTGCGGCTTCACGGTAGGAGAGTTCACCCAAGTCCACGAGCTCCAGCACCGTGCGGTATTTAGGCGGCAGGCGATTGAAGGCTTCGGCGACGACGGAATCGAACACTGGGTCGACAACCTCGTCCTCGACGCTCGACGTCTCGTTGGCTTGATTCGCGTACTCGTCCATCGTCCGGTCGGGATCACGCAATAGTTCCGGTCGTCGCCGACGGACACGGTTGATCTGGGCGTTGCGCATTATCGTCATCAACCAGGCGCGTGGGTAGCGTCCGTCGAAGCGATCGATGGAGCGGTAGGCCCTCAACATGGTGTCTTGAACAAGGTCCTCCGCGTCGGAGTTGTTTCGAGTCATCGACAACGCGACCCTGCTGAGAACCGGTATCTCCGGCAACACATACGAGCTGAACGCTGCGTTGCGTTCGACCTCGGATTCCGTGATTTCCATAACGTCACACTAGATGCCGAACACTGGCGTTGTTGGGCGGCTCGGCATCGGTATGGAGCGCTTAGAGAGGGCCTCGCTGAGCGCGTTTCGGCGACGAGCAAATCACTCTGACGGGCCACTCCTGGTGGTTCGAAGAGCGCGGTTCGAGAGCCAAAACAGGCTTGTAATTTGGACAGAGTTGCGCTGTGAGCGCGAGTTTTTCCTTACGGATAGTGACATCGGCGACAAACCAATTCGGCTAAATGCTTGACTTTGGCGCGGATTTCGAGTGGCGTTGTAATTCACGAGACCGGATCCCAGTACGAAGCGGGCCGGACGGGGCAGGGCAACAGGTGCTTATGCCCCCTACGACAGGAGATTGTGAAATGACCAAGAGCGAACTTATCGCCGAAATGGCGCGCAAGGCAGATATGTCACAAAAGGATGCAGGCGCCTGTCTTGACGCCTTCATGGACATCGTTATGGCGGAGGTGGCCAAGGGCGGTGAAGTGAACGTCCCGGGCTTCATCAAGTTCAGCCAGACGTTCCGCAAAGCACGTGTAGGTCGCAACCCGCAGACCGGAGAGACCCTTCAGGTTGCTGCGTCCAATGCGGTGAAGATCAGCGCTGGGTCAAAGCTCAAGGCTGCTGGCAAGACGCCCTGATCGGCTCGCTGAACCCCGGTATTGGCGTCGCTCGGCGTCGCCGATACCGGAGTTCCACTGCTTGCACTAGGGACGGCGTGCGTTGATCGATCCAAAATCGGTTCTGCCGCACCGTGATCCGTTTCTCTTTGTCGACGGTGTCCATGAACTGGTTGCTGGCGAAAGTGCGCGAGGTTGGTGGGATCTCACCGGTGATGAAGCGTTCTTCGTTGGACACTTCCCTGGGCGTCCGACTCTGCCCGGCGTATTGATGACGGAGGCAATCGCACAACTCGGCGCCATCGCGGTGCTCAGCCACCCAGACTACGCAGATCGACTGCCACTCTTTGGTGGTATTGACAAGGCTCGCTTTCGACGTCAGGTCGGTCCCGGCGACCGCCTGGAGTTGACTGTCGAGATGACCCGCCTATCGGCGAGAGCTGGCAAAGGCCATGGCAGCGCCCACGTTGGAGGTGAGCTCGCCTGCTCATGTGAACTGTTGTTCGTGCTGGTGTAGGCCAGGCAGACGGACTTGGGTCTCCAGGGCCAGCCACCCGCGGAAAGATGCTCTCAAAGGACGTCCCGGCGGGGCCGTATGCGTGGGAAGCGTCATCGATGACAGATCGGGAGCCTCGCCGCTAGACCGGATACCCGTCTACGCCGATGGCGGGGCGAGCACCAAGGTGCCGTTGTGGCCGCCGAAACCAAACGAGTTCGACATCGACGGTCCTGGTTCCCATGTTCGAGGCTCGTCGGTGACTAGATCGAACGAAGGCATCTCGGGGTCCGGAGTCGAATAACCGGCGGTCGGTGGAATCAAGCGATGCTGCATCGACAGCAAGACGGCCGCCGCCTCGAGCGCTCCGGCAGCACCGAGCGCGTGACCCGTAACTCCCTTGGTCGATGTGACAGCGGGGCCGTTAGTGCCGAACAGCTTGTCAATGGCTATCGCCTCGGCCATGTCGTTGAGTGGCGTGGACGTTCCGTGCGCGTTGATGTGGACGATGTCGGCGGCACTCAACGATGCGTCGGCGAGCGCTATCTCCATACAGTTGATCGCGCCGGAACCGCCAGGCGCTGGGGCGGTGATGTGGTGTGCGTCGGCTGAGCTGGCCGAGCCGACAACTTCACCCAGAATCTCCGCACCCCTCGCTTCAGCGGCAGAGTGTTCCTCCAACACGAGGATAGCGGCAGCCTCGGCCATCATGAAGCCATCGCGCTCGGCATCAAATGGACGCGAGATGCCCACCGAGGACAGTGCGGTCATGTTGCCAAACCCCGCCAAGGCTGTGATGGTGAGCGCTGATTCGGTTCCGCCGGTAATGACCGCGTCACAGCGACCGGAACGAATGAGATTCGCAGCGTTACCTATCGCATGTGTCGAGGCCGCACACGCCGTCACCGTCGCTTCGCAAGGGCCTTGCCAGCCGTAGCGCATCGACACTGCCGCGGGCGCAGCGTTCGGCATCATCATCGGGACCAGAAACGGAGATACTCGTCGTTCGCCTTTCTCCGCACGGATGAGAATCTGTTTCTCAAGCGTGTTGATGCCGCCGATCCCAGTGCCGATCAGGACGCCACACCGCGTCGGGTCGGCATCGATCTCTCCAGCCTGCTCTAGGGCCTCGCCCGCCGCCGCGAGCGCGAACTGGGTAAATCGGTCCGCCCGGCGCGCCTCCTTTGGATTGGCGAAGTGAGGAAGCGGATCGAAGTCATGGACCGCGCGTATCCCCTCGGGTGCAGGGCTGCAAAGACCCTCCCAGAACGCCTCGCGGCCAATCCCACACGGAGAGACGATCCCGATACCGGTGACCGCAACTCGTCGAGTCATCAGAGCTTTCCCGTCACCAATTTGAACGCCCCCGCGACGGTGTCGACGCCGTCTAGTTCTTCTTCTTCAACGCTGATGTTGAATTCCTCTTCAAGCGCCATAACGAACTCGACGAGATCGAGGCTGTCCGCATCTAGATCGTCAGCGAAGCTCGCCTCGGGCACTACCTGATCCCGTTCGACCGAGAGCACCTCTACGGCGCACTTGGCGAATCGTTCGTAGTTGTCGTCACTCACTGTTTCTCCTCAGTTTCGTAGTCGCTCGATGCGACCACACGGTTCGAGACTAGCGGCCTCGCGGGCTTGTGGTTCGTGCTCATCCCATCGACATGCCGCCGTCAACGGGGATGATGGCCCCGGTGATGAAAGCGGCGTCGTCCGACGCGATAAAGCAGACTGCGGCCGCTACTTCGTCGGGCTGTCCTTCACGTCCGATCGGCACCATCGAGATGATCGCAGCTCGTTGATCTTCGGAGAGTTGGTCGAGCATTTCGGTAGCGATTGGGCCTGGTGCAACGATATTGGCGGTGATCCCTCGAGATCCAAATTCTCTGGCCAAGGATCTTGCTAGGCCGATGAGCCCCGCCTTTGATGCTGCGTAGTTGGCCTGGCCAGCCTGGCCCGCCAGACCAACGACCGACGAGATGAAGATGAGGCGACCGAAGCGGGCCTTCATCATCGGTCGCACGGCACGTTTTGCGACACGAAACCCACCCGTCAAGTTCGTGTCCAACACCGATGCAAAATCGTCCTCGTCCATTCGTAGCACCAGCTTGTCAGCGGTGATGCCAGCATTGGCGACCACGATCTCGACCGGACCCAGCTCATTTTCGATCTGGCTGAATGCAGCATCGACCTGGCTGGTGTCGGTCACATCGCAGCGCACCGCCATGATGTTGGACGAATCCTCTGGTTGGTTCGATCGGTAGGTGATGCTGACCCGATACCCGGCGTTGTCGAATCGGCGAGCGATGACTGCGCCGATACCGCGGTTTCCGCCGGTGACCAGGACTACGCGACCAGCGCCGGGGTCGCTCATTCCTGCCACCTCACTACTGCGCTCGCCCAGCTCATGCCCGAGCCGAAGCCGGCGAGCAGCAGGAGGTCACCAGGTTTGATTCGACCATCGTCAACCGCTGCGTGAAGTGCGAGGGGAACGGAGCCGGCCGAAGTGTTGCCGGTCTCAGCGATCACCATGACGGCCTTGTCGGTATCGATTCCGAGCTTCTCGCAAATACTGTCCACGATGCGGGTGTTGGCCTGATGAGGGATCAACCAGGTGATTTCTTCGGGCTCGACACCGGCGTTGTCCATCGCAGCTCCTGCGGATTCCATGACGGCGCGCACGGCCTTACGAAAGACCTCCCTGCCGTCCATCTTGATGGTGTCGTTGTGGTCCGTGAACAAGATGTGTCGGGCGGTGCCGTCCGCGCCAATGTCCCAGCCGAGAAGTGAAGGTTCGTCGCATGCCGACATGACGACGGCTCCGGCTCCATCACCGAACAAAATCGCGGTCGATCGGTCCGTCCAGTCGGTCCAGGGTGACAATGCATCCGAGCCGATCACGAGGACATGATCAAGGCCAGCGACGATCATCGAATCGGCCTCGATAAGGCCATAGACAAAACCTGAGCAGGCCGCGTTGAGGTCGTGGGCCCCTCCGCGAATCTCGAGTTCTGCGTGCACAACTGCTGCCGCGCCCGGCATCATTTGTTCGGCGGAAGTGGTTGCGACGATGACAAGGTCGATGTCGACGCCTGTAAGCCCTGCTGCGTCGAGGGCGCGGCGGCCAGCGTTGGTTGCCATCGTGGCGGTGCTGCCACCGACATGACGACGCTCGATACCGGTGCGTTCGCGGATCCACGCATCGCTGGTGTCGAGTGTTTCGGCCAGTTCAGCGTTGCTGAGGATCTTGTCCGGCAAGTCGCTGCCCGTCCCGCTGATGCGGGCTCCTCTCAAGGGATTCACGAGTCGACCCGCAACCAAAGAATCGGCTGGCTCGTCATGACCCGTTCGCCTTCGACGGCCAGATACCCCATGAGTTCTCCAGCAAACGGAGATCGGACCTCGTCCTCGCCGACCCGTCCGACGATGTCGCCCGCCGCGATTGATGTGCCAGTGGCCGGTGCTCCCGTTGCGTCGAAAACTCCCGGGCGGTGAGATACGACGAGGCGCTCGGTCGCAAATAGATGTTCGCCCTCGTGTTGACCGATCGCGACGGCGGGCTCACCGGCGAGCACCTCGAGCAACGCGTCGAGATGCTCTGGACTCGATACCGAGTGACGAGTGGCGTCGGGCAACGTGCGTTTGGCCAGCCCGGTGAGGACCTTGCCGGGTCCGAGTTCGATGAAGATGGTGAAACCTGCCTCATCGAGTGTGTGGAGGGTCTGGCGCCAGCGCACTGGGCTGCAGAGTTGCGCGTTCAGTAGACCCGACCATTCCGAAGCAACATCATGGGCCATTCCGTCGACGTTGGCGACGACGATCCCCTCTGGTGGGCGGATGTCGGCCTGATCGATCGCCTTGGCGAGTCGATCGCGCGCTCCCGCCATGAGCGGGGTGTGAAATGCCCCGCCGACGGTGAGTTGCATAGTGCGCTTGGCTGCACGTTCCTTGCAGAGGGCGATGGTTGCTCCCACCCCCTCGGGGGTACCTCCAATGACCACCTGGCCGGGCGCATTGAAGTTGGCGACCCATGCGCCGCCCCCTACGCGATGACAGCACGCGTCGACCACGTCGTCATCGAGTCCAAGAATGGCGGCCATGGTGCCGGGCGCGCCATCGGCGGCGGCCTGCATAGCTTCGCCTCGCTCCGCAACGAGTTTGACGGCGTCGCGGTAGTCGAGTGCTCCCGACGCAGTTAGGGCGCTGTACTCGCCGAGACTGTGTCCGGCGTGACCAGCGGCCTCGACGCCGACCCGGATCAGAGCATCGAGTACGACCATCGACATTGTGAATGTGGCCAGCTGAGCATTTCGTGTTTCGGTGAGCGTCTCGATGCTGGCGTGCAGGAGGAGTTCGGCGACATCGCGGCTGGCTGCCGATGATGCCTCCTCGACGAGTTCCCAGGAGGGGTGGTCGACCCATGGTTCGCCCATTTGCGGCTTCTGGGAGCCTTGGCCCGGGTAGGTAAAGACGATCATCGTGGGGTTTGACTCCGATAGAGGGTCGGACGTTTCATCGATTGTGAGGATTTCATCTGAAGGGTCCGATACCCATTTGTTGTTCAAGTCTACGTATACGGCGGTTGCGCACGGCGACCAACACGACAACGATCACGAGTGGTAGCAGAAATCGAGTTGATCTCACGAGACCAATGTACGCTCGTCGATCGAGCAGCGTGGCAACACAACGAGTTGTCCTCGCGATTTGGCCCGGGTGGCGGAATGGCAGACGCGGGGGATTCAAAATCCCCTGTCCGAAAGGGCGTGCGGGTTCAAATCCCGCCCCGGGCACTTCACCTGTAGAGCGGTTTTGTGTTTTTCTGACCGCTGGAGTGCCGTTTTGGGCATCCTGGGGGTCAGAAAAACAGAAAAAGGGGTTAGCGGGCTGCTCGGGCGAACTCGTCGACGAAGTCGGCGAGCGCATCGGTATCGACGGATTCGCAGTTCATTCGGACGCCCCAGGCGGTCGCGACGATCACACTGTCGATATCGGGGTTCGGAGCGACCGTGGTTTCGTCGTCTCGCCACTCGACGAGTTCATCGCGGTCCGACTCATCACGGTATTGCACGATGACCTGGCCGCCTTCCAGAACGCGTGGCTGTATCGCAGACGGAAGTACGTCGGCGTAGAGACCGCCGGGACTGCCGACGCCGATGTGGGGCCCCGAAGTGGGAGCGGCGTCGGTCGGTCCGTCGGCTGGATCGAGCACGTGAACGGCTGAGCTCGGGTCGATGGGCTCCTCGATGGGGTCTGTGCAGCCCGATTCGCCGGCACTCCCGCAGGCGCTGAGTCCAGTCGCAGTGCATACGACGATGACGGATAGGTGGCGGACTGTCATTGTGCAAGACGCTAGAGACTCTCGTCGAGATGGACACGTCGGCGCCGATGAACCTCTCGGTCGGCCTGGGGGTGATGGGCCTCCGCGGCCACTGCAGTACGGGCTGAGCCCTACACTTGCTGCCATGTCCCGAGACCGCATCGAGCGACGGCTGAAGGGCGTGTCAACCCGTGTAAAGCGGCTGCGCGCCGACCTCGCCATCGCCGAGGAACAGTTGAGGCAACTGGTCGACGATGCTGACGACGCTCGCCTGCGCGCGTTGGTGTCAGAGACCCCTGGCGCCAGCAAGGAACACCGCTCGGCCGATCGTCACGCCGAGGCGATGCGTCGTCACCGCGACGGCCTTGTCGAGGAAATCGCTCAGCTCGAACAGCAACTGGACGAACTGCTCGACGCGATGGGCGCAGCGTGAACTGCACAACCACGTCGAAAGCGAGACTCCCATGAGCGATGAAGCCGAGCGTTATCCGAGTCCGCGCGTTCGCATTGTTGTTGCCGAGGACGAAGCGATTATCCGGCTCGACCTTACCGAGACTCTCATCGAGGAGGGCTACGACGTCGTCGGCGCGGCCGCCGACGGCGCAGAGGCGCTGCGTGTGATCTCAGAAACGGCGCCGGATGTAGCGATCCTCGATATCAAGATGCCGGAGATGGACGGCATCGAGGTTGCACGGCGACTCGCGGCGCAGGGCGAAGTTGCGGTGGTCGTGCTCACAGCGTTCAGTCAGCGACGGTTGGTCGAGGAAGCGCGTGACGCAGGCGCGCTGGCCTATCTGGGTAAGCCCTTCAACCGCAGCGACATAATACCGGCCGTGGAGATAGCACTCGCTCGACATCGCGAGTTTCGTGCCATCAACGCACAGGTCGAGACCCTGGCCGAACAGCTGCGAGTGCGCAAGCTCCTCGACCGCGCTAAGGGTCTACTCATAGACGCACACAAGCTGAGCGAACAAGACGCTTTCTCGTTCATTCAGCGCACCGCCATGGACGAGCGTTCCACGATGGCTGACGTGGCGGAGCGAGTCGTCGATGGTTCACTCGCTCCCTGAGTGAGCCGAGTCGGCATGCAAACGCGAAGTTGAGGAATCGAGGGGTCTGAGCGCATAGTGACTCAACTAGGGTCAACCGCTGTGGCGACCTATATGTTGATCGACGGGAATTCACTCACCTACCGGGCGTTCTTTGCGTTGCCCACCGATTTGGCGACGGCATCGGGGCAAGTCACCAACGCTGTCTATGGCTTTACGTCGATGTTGCTGAACCTCGTCCGTGATCACGAGCCAGACATCATTACCGTGGCATTCGATCGACCGGAACCGACGTTTCGTCACGAGCGCCTCGACACGTACAAGGCAAATAGGGAATCAGCGCCTGACATCCTCCGTCAGCAGATGGGCTTGGTCCGCGAAGTAGTCGAGGTTCTAGGGATCCCGATGATCGAGAAGGTCGGGTTCGAAGCCGACGATGTGATCGCCACCCTGGCGACCCGCGCGCGCGACAACGGTGACGATGTGATCGTGGTCACCGGCGACCGTGACAGTTATCAGCTCGTCGAGGACCCGAACATCAAGGTGCTCTACAACAAGCGAGGTGTCAGCGATTACGCCTTCTACGACGAAGCTGGCATTGAAGAGCGCACCGGTGTGAAACCGGTCGACTACGTGCAATACGCAGCACTACGGGGGGACAAATCGGACAATCTTCCTGGTGTAACCGGGGTCGGGGAGAAGACGGCAGCCAAGCTGGTAAACACCTATGGCGACATCGATGGTATCTACGCCCACCTCGACGAACTAACACCGAAGCTGATCGAGAATCTCTCGGCGGCAGAGGACGATGTGCGACTCAATGTGGAGCTAATGGATCTGATCCGTGATGTCCCGCTAGAGCTGGACCCGACCGACCTCGTGGCACCTGTAATGAACACCGAAGAGGTGCAGAAGCTCTTCGACTTTTTGGAGTTCCACTCGCTGTATGACCGTCTACGCGAGGCGTTCGGCACCGATCTCGGCGGTTCGACGGGTCAACGACAGGTACTCGAGGCTGAGCTGGTGGAACTTTCTGCCGACGATGCGGTCGCCACGCTGGAGGCGATGGTGAGCGGCGTTGGCGCGCTCGCAGTGGCCGCTGCCCCTGGGGAGCCCGGAGCGACTCATTCACCGTTGGCAGGGCTCGCACTTGTTCAGGGCAGTGACTCGGGTGATGTCGTGTACGTAGCGGCGCCGCTGCTCGACGACGATGTGGTCAAGGAGGTCCTTTCCAATCTGCTCGGAGGTGATCGTCCCGTCGCAGCCCACGGTGCGAAGGAACTCGTGGTTTGGCTTGGCCAGAACGACGTGGACGTCGTGTCGTTGCACACCGACACGATGTTGGCTGCCTATCTAATCGATCCCGCCGAGGGTCGCTACGCGCTTTCAGACCTGCTGGCCCGCTACGCGGACGCAGAGCTGCCCGACGATGATGAGGTCGACGTCGGACAGCTTGCACTAGGCGACGAAACCAGCTCGGCCGCTCTTACCGCCGCCCGTCGGGCGTTGGGTGTGTCGAGATTGGTCGAGCCGCTGCGAGAGGCACTCGATGCGCAGGGCTTGAGCACGTTGCACGATGACATTGAAGTCCCCCTCGTCCGAGTGCTGGCGAAGATGGAACGCTGCGGTGTCGCCGTAGACGAGGACGCTCTGCGAGAGCTGCGCGACCGACTGGCGGCCGACTGTGATCGCCTGCGCGCGGCGATCATCGAGGATGCGGGCGAGGACTTCAACGTGAACTCGACCAAGCAGCTGCGTGAGGTCCTGTTCGAAAAGCTCGGGCTCGAGCCGCGCAAGAAGACCAAGACAGGTTTCTCGACCGACGCCGCAACGTTGGAGAAGCTGCGCGGGGAGCATCCGATCATCGAACATCTGCTCGACTACCGCGAGGTAGAGAAACTTCGCTCCACCTACGGCGAAGGGCTGTTGGCAGAGGTGCGCGAGGACGGCCGGATCCATGCGACCTTCAACCAGACAGTGGCGAGAACCGGTCGCTTGAGTTCCGACGCGCCCAATCTGCACAACATTCCGGTGCGATCCGACATGGGGCGCACGTTTCGGGAGGTTTTTGTCGCTCCGCCGGGCGTTGAGCTGATCGTCGCTGACTACAACCAGATCGAACTGCGCTGTATAGCGCATCTTGCCGAAGACCCAGGCCTGATCAGAGCGTTTGAGGCGGGCGATGACATTCACAGCACGACGGCGGCACAAATCTTTGCTGTGGAGCCATCGGAAGTGAACCACAAACAACGTTCACAGGCGAAGATGGTGTCCTATGGGCTGGCCTACGGCATGGAGGCGTACGGACTTGCGCAGCGACTGTCTATCTCGGTGGATGAGGCAACCGAGATCCTCAACGCGTACTTCACGGCCTTCCCGTCCGTACACGACTACATGGACCGCACGGTGATCGAGGCCCGCGAACGGGGGTACACCGAAACACTGTTCGGCCGGCGTCGAAGGATCCCTGAATTGAGCTCCAGTAACTATAGGGTGCGTCAGGCGGGGGAGCGTCAGGCCATGAACGCAGGAATCCAAGGTCTCGCTGCCGACATTTTCAAGGTTGCGCTGGTCAACCTCGATCGGGCGCTGGAGTCGTCGCCGGTGGGTGCCAGGCTCATTCTGCAGGTTCATGACGAAGTTATCTTGGAGTCTCCTCCTCAACACCGCGATGAGATCGTTGAACTGACGACTCAGACGATGTCCGCAGCGTTCGAACTTGCTGTGCCGCTCGAGGTAAACGTTGCAACCGGCCCCACTTGGGCGGCCGCGAAGGCTTAGCGGTAAGACCGCCCCGGGGTTGTTGGTGGATTTGCGCGAGTTGTGAGCGTCAGCGAGCAACTCGGTTAGTGAGTGAGCGTTAGCGATTGAACGGCGCTTTGCCGCCCCGGAAGGTTTGCGCTTGCGTTGTGCGTATGAGCGACGCCGAAGGCGTCGCGAACTAGCACCGAAGAACTAGCTACATTCCCAGCTGGGAGGGAAGATGTTCCACTCCTTCTCGGCATCGAAATCGCCACAGTTTCCCACGGTCGACACCGCGATGAGACCCGACCCGATGAGATACAAGACAGCTGCAAAGATCAACCACCAGATCGGGCCTTGACCTTTCCTGTCCTGTGACATGAATATCTCCAGTTCGAGTTGCGCAACGTTTGAGTGCTGGTGGCTCTACTATCGGCACGCACTTGCCGTTTGTTGAACGGTATCGACGGGTATGTTCTGCAACCATGGACACGCCGCATAGAGCGCACTGGTTTGAGCCACTCGCTGCTCATATGGGCGAGGCGTACCTGCGTTACTCGTTCACGAAGGGCACGGTCCAAGAGGTCGATTTGCTCATGGAGGTTCTGGCGTTGCACCCGGGCTGTTCTGTGCTCGACGTCGGCTGCGGCCCGGGGCGACATTCTCACGAATTGGCGCGCAGGGGTTGTCGTGTCGTCGGTCTCGACATTTCCGAAGCGTTCGTCCGTCTCGCCGCGTCGCCGGGAGACGATCTCGACGTCAGAGTTGTGCGCGGAGACGCACGAACGCTTCCGTTCGACGGTTCGTTCGATGCAGTGATCTCCCTATGTCAGGGCGGATTCGGTCTGCTCGGTGGGCCAGGCGCGAGAGTGGTCGACCCCGACCTCGGCGTCATGGTCGAGTGCGCACGGGTGCTGCGACCGGGCGGTCGTCTGGC
>JADFOM010000036.1 GCA_022562835.1 Acidobacteriota bacterium
TATTCGGACAGGAGGGCCCCGGGCTCTCCCCACAGGCGCGTGAGGCGCTCGACCTCGTGCTGTCGATCAGCCAATTCGGTTCGACTCGCTCGATCAACGCCGGCGTGGCCTCAGGTATTGCCATGCACACCTGGATCCGCCAGCACGCCATCAGCCCGAAATCGGGTTGAGCCAGCAATACCTTCGACCCGGTGACTCAACTAGGTGACGTTGAGGCCGATGAGAGAATGACATGGCAATTTCACGCTTGCGCCGTCGTCTCAGTCGCAATAGCGACGAAGGGACCAATGCGATCGGAGCTTCCGACGCCTGGTGGTCCGAGCGCGATCACGTCGAGCGCGTGCCGAAGCCCAAGAAGCGTGGACGCGACGCTGTCGTCGCCGAGCCGGAGCCCGAGCAAGCGCGGCAGGTAGATCACGAATTCAGTGCAATACCAGAGCCTGAACCCGGTGTCGGACCAGCCGAGCCACAGGCGGATGAGAACCATCCGAACTGGGCCTTCGCCACACTGGACCTCGAACCCGGATGTTCATGGGACGAGGTCCGTTCGCGTCACAAGGCACTCGCCAAGGACCATCATCCCGACATGGTCGCTCGTCTGTTTCCCGAAGTAGCGGCCACCGCAGCGGATGAGATGACTCAGATCAACCGTGCCTACAGCGAATTGAAACGGATCTACCGATCACGATCGGTACCCGAGGGTGCCCCCGACGATTCCGCTCAGTGATCTGAACGGTCTTACGACACGATCAGCGCAGGCTGTGGGGGTCGATCATCCAGACATCTGCATCGAGTTGGTCCTCGAACGAGCGCCAGGTCTTCTCAACCCACCCATCGGATCCATCCCATACGATGATCGCTTCATCGACATTGTGGCGGATCCATCCGTCGCGACGCGACAACGCCTGGCCCGCAGCCGCACTCGATACGGGCTGTTTGGTCTCGAGGGTGACGACGACCTTCGCTCGGTCGACCATCTCAGCAAAGGCCGCTCTCACGTCCGCCGGCCAGCGGGCGTCAGCTTCGGGATAAGGAAGCACGGCGACGAGGGGGATGCCCAGGTCGAGCGCAGCCAGCGCACCGAGGGCCTCGGCCCCCTGACGTAGCCCCGAAACAACGATGAGGTCAGCGTCCACAACACGTTTCGCCTCGAGCACCTCGGCAATCTTTGCCCGCAAGGCATCGTGGATCGCCCTGGCATCATATCCTTCCAGCTCTGTCGGCCGATGCCCCATCACTGCGACCAATCGACCATGTGGCAGCCGCGTGTCGCGTGCCGGTCCGGAGTCGTCCGCATCCCGCGTTCCGTCCGATACATCTCGACCAACAACATCAGGCTCAAGGTCGTCCAGGGCCGGAGGGGTATCGCCACTGGTGTCGCTCTGTTCTGCTGCGGCACGTACAGCCAGTCCGTCGGCGTAGTCGTTCCACCGATCGCCGCTGTGGCCTTTGACCCATTCGAACGCAACGTCGCCGCGGGCGCGGTACAGGTCGATCAACGGCTCCCAGAGATCGCGATTGGCGACCGGTTTGCGCTGCGAATTCTTCCAGTCCTTCGCAAGCCAGTTCTTCCACCAACCCTGCTTGAAGCAATTGACAACGTAGGTCGAGTCGCTCACCACCGTGAGCGGACCCTCGATGTGACGCAGTGCATCGAGGGTGGCGGCAAGTTCCATCCTCTGATTGGTGGTATCTGGCTCTGCTCCAGCTCCCCAGCGTCCGTCCGGGATGATCCAGGCCCACCCTCCGGCCCCAGGATTTCCCTTGCATGCGCCGTCTGTGTAAACCCTCGTAGTGTCACTCACCGTCAGATCATCGCGCAGCAACCCCTGGAACCGGCACACTCTGATCAAATGATCAAAGATGTCATCCGGCGTCGATACCGACCTTCGACATGAGAGGATGAGCACATGATCGATAACTTCTCCCATCAGCTACCGGACATCGATCCCGACGAGACCACCGAGTGGCTCGATTCGCTCGACGCGGTGATCGACGCCTCGGGCAACACCCGTGCCCGCTACCTGGTGAACCGCCTTCTCGAGCGAGGCCAAGAGCGTCAGCTCGGCACGGCCGCCACGGTCAACACTCCGTATGTCAATACCATCCCGTCGGAAAACCAGCCATGGTTCCCCGGTGACGAGGTGCTCGAACGCCGCATCCGAGCGATCATTCGCTGGAACGCCGCCGCGATGGTCATCAAGGCGAACAAGCGCAGCGACGGGATCGGCGGACATCTCTCGACGTTTGCCTCCTCGGCCTCGCTCTATGACGTTGGATTCAATTGGTTCTTTCGGGGTAAAGCCGACGGACAAATCGGTGATCACGTCTACTTCCAAGGTCACGCGGCCCCTGGTATTTACGCTCGCGCCTATATCGAAGGCCGGCTCGACGAGAGCCACCTCGACCGGTTCAGAGGCGAGATCGGTGGAAAGGGCCTGTCTTCGTATCCCCACCCCCGGCTCATGCCCGACTTCTGGGAGTTTCCGACGGTGTCGATGGGACTGGGCCCACTCAACTCGCTTTACCACGCCCGTTTCAACCGCTACCTCCAGCATCGCCGATTGGAGGACACGTCCCGCTCCCGGGTCTGGTGTTTCGTCGGTGACGGTGAGGTCGATGAGCCCGAAACGCTCGGTTCGATCTCGCTCGCCGGGCGCATGAATCTCGACAACCTCACGTGGGTCATCAACTGCAACCTGCAGCGCCTCGATGGTCCTGTGCGCGGCAACAACAAGATCATTCAGGAGCTCGAGGGGATCTTCCGCGGTGCTGGCTGGAACGTCATCAAGGTGATCTGGGGTTCCCGCTGGGACGAGCTGTTGCAGGCCGACGTCAGCGGCGTGCTGCTCTCGAAGATGAACAGCACGGTCGACGGTGAATTCCAGCGCTATGCCACCGAGTCCGGCGCCTACATCCGCGATCACTTCTTTGGACCCGATCCACGATTGCGCGCAATGGTCGACCACCTCAGCGACGATGAACTCGAAGAGCTTCCACGCGGCGGACACGACCTGTCGAAATTGTTCGCGGCATACAGGGCAGCGACGGAATATGAAGGTGCCCCGACCGTCATTCTCGCCAAGACCATCAAGGGCTGGACCCTCGGCGAAGGATTCGAGGGACGCAACGCCACCCACCAGATCAAGAAGATGACGAGCGAACAGATGCTCGACCTTCGCTCACGGCTCCACCTCGAAGATGTCATCGACGAGGCCGATCTAGAAGACGGAATCCCGCCCTATTACCGCCCGCCGCACGATTCCGCCGAGTACCAGTATCTCGTTGAACGGCGCCAAGCGCTCGATGGGTCGCTTCCCCGTCGGGTCGTACGCGACCGCCGGCCGATCACATTGCCGCCGCGCAGCGTGTTCGACCAACTCGACAAGGGGTCGTCGGGCCGCGAAGTCTCGACGACGATGGCCTTCACCGGACTCTTGAGAGACCTGTTGCGCGACGAAAAGTTTGGGCCCCGCGTAGTGCCGATCGTGCCCGACGAGGCACGAACGTTCGGCATGGACGCGCTGTTTCGCGAGTTCAAGATCTACGCAGCAGACGGCCAGAAGTATGAGCCTGTCGATCACGAGCTGCTGTTGTCCTACAGCGAAAGCCAGGACGGCCAGATCCTTGAGGAAGGCATCACCGAAGCCGGTTCGTTGGCGAGTTTCATCGCAGCTGGTACCAGCTACGCAAACACGGGCGTGCCGATGGTCCCGTTCTTTACGTTCTATTCGATGTTCGGTTTCCAGCGCGTCGGTGATCTGATCTGGTCGGCGGCTGATTCGCGTACGCGGGGGTTCTTGCTCGGCGCTACCGCCGGGCGAACGACGCTGGCGGGTGAAGGCCTTCAACATCAAGATGGCCACAGCCATGTGCTCGCCTCGACCGTGCCCGGATGTGAGGCCTACGACCCCGCATTCGCTTACGAGCTAGGCGCGATCATCTCCGACGGCCTCCAGCGAATGTATGGCGACGGCGCGGCCAACGGTGAAGACATCTTCTACTATCTGACGATCTACAACGAGAACTATGTGATGCCACCCAGACCCGATCATGTCGACGCATCAGACATCGTGTCGGGCCTCTACCTGTATGAGCACTCGACCGGCGAGTCGGGACCTAAGGCAACACTCCTGTTCTCCGGCGCCGCGCACTCAGCGGTCAGCGCGGCTTCTGTTGAATTGCGCGAGCGCTACAACGTCGACGTCGATATCTGGAGCGTGACTTCGTACAAACGACTTCGTTCCGACGCGCTCGAGGCCGAACGTTGGAACCGTCTGCACCCAGGTGAAGAAGCCCAGACGCCGATGGTGAGCCGACTACTCGCCGGCGAGGGGCCGGTCGTCGCCACTACCGATTACATGACGCTGGTTCCCGACCAGATCGCTCGATGGGTGCCGAGGCCTTTCTATGTGCTCGGCACCGATGGCTTCGGTTGCAGCGACACCAGAGAACAACTCCGCTCGTTCTTCGAAGTCGACGCCGCCCATGTGGTGGTTACGACCCTTGCGGGACTGGCGGATGCCGGAGCGATCGAGACCAGCGTCGTCAGCGAGGCAATCTCACGTCACGGTATAGATCCAGAGGCTATGTCGCCGGCTCTTCCCGAGCGTCAGTTCACCGTTTCGGTTCCGGAGGGAATCGACTGAGTTGGGCTTTGCAAGAATCGCCCGAACGTAAGCCTTCGGCGGCGCACTGTAATGTTTCTGTGTGTGATCACAGGAACACTCCACGTGACTGGCGACCTAGAAGCAGACGAACTGGTCAACACCGACGATGCTGGCATAGTCTTCGACCGTCTCCGTGGTCTTCGCGGCTATGGCGAAGAGAAGGCCAAGGGAAAGTCTAAACAAGAGTGAGCACCAAGAAGCAGATAAGTATCGGTGCAACGGTGCTGTTGGTCATCATCGCCAGTATCGCCGCGTGGTTTGCGTTTCTCTCGGATTCCGAACCCGACGACGAGTTCGCACTCGAGCTCCTCGCGGCCGACCCAGTGCGATTCGAGCGCACCGTGCTCAGCAAACTCAAATGCCCCGACGGTCGTGGAGAATCGCCACTGGCCGACGTCGAACACGAACTCGGCGTGCCCTCGGTGCGCTCGGGTTATGCGTCCGGCCAGGTCGCAGCATTCACCCTTTCGATCACAGCAGACGCGACCCTTGATCCGCTCGAACTCTCGATCGAGCATGGCAAGGGGCTCAACCGCGGCCTCGACTGTGTATTCGTCGACCCATCGGATCGCGCTGCGGTAGAACGCAACGGGGGCACCGACGCCACGGCACAATGGGTCGACGACGCCACGCTCAAGATCACAGGACTAGAGGCAGGCGAGACCGCCATCGTCGAAATCTGGGGAGTTGTGACCGCCGATCACGCAGAACCTCAACTCCCACTGCTGCTAGCTGCGTCCGGCGCTAGCGCCGAGGTGTTGGCAAATCAGACCGTGATCAACTTCACGTCTACCTTGCAAGGTACGGGCGACGTTCCCGAGATGAACCTCGCCATCGATGGACCGTCCAAACCCATCAAGGCAGGTAGCCGCGTGACTCATACGGTCACGCTGACAAACGAGTCCCTCTCAGCCCCGGCAAGCTTCGCCGTGATGACTGGCACCATCGACAACGAAGGGGTCATCGACTCGGTCAAAGTGTTTGACGACGAGGGCACAAGATCCAAGTGCGAGGTCGATCCGACCGCGTACACCTGCGACCTCGGCTTCGTGAACCCAGAGGAGTCCATTGTCCTCAAGGTCGTACTCGGTGCCGATCAGGCCTCGTTGAACGACTCGTCGCCACGGCGGGTGACAAGTGATTGCTCGACCCCTTTGCCACATGTCTGTCACGAGGTCGAATTCACCCAATCGGGTTCGTTCTCCCCGGCCAGAGCGGACGACGAGAAGAGCGTGGTCATCACCACTGAACAGGTGTTTCTGGCCACTGTCGAGCACGACCCGCCGACCGCCTATGTCGGCACATCGATAGAGCTGAGCCTGATCCTGGCGGTATCGGATGGTGAGAGCCGGATCGATGAGCTCAAGGTAGGACTCGACGTGTGCGACGGTGGAGACCTGCGGTACATCTCGGGCGACAGCGACGGAAACTTCATATTGTCACCCGACGAACGCTGGGAATATGCATGCCGTGCCGACGACCTTTCCGGCGCCACAGCTGTCGCCACCATCAATGCCACCGACGGTCCGAAGTCGATCAACGAGTTCCTCACGGTCACGCTCGACGTGATCAACCCACACATGTCGACAATGAACATCCCTGTCGTGACCGGGTCCGCCTGGGATCTGATCAACGACGGTGACCAGCCCATCACGAACTTGTTGATCGAGTCCACGATCGAGGGCTGCGATGTCACAGTCGATGCCGGCGACGAGCTCACGCTTGGCGTGCTCGATGTGGACGAGGTCTGGAACCTGCGCTGCGAGGTGGCAAACGCCGATTTGGCGGTGTTCGGCAAGGACCCGCTCGGCGGATCGCTTTCCGACAATGAAAGCCTACCCGGAGGCTGATTTCAGGCTTGCCCTCGTTGGCGACGTTCGAGCCAACCGTAGATGATCGCGACCGCTCGCGGGTCGTGGCTGAGGTGATGGCTTCCGCCTTCCAACATGCGCAGGTCGGCCGAGCCGTGCGCGTCGGCGATCGCTCGGGCGGACAGCGGTGGCACCGAATGATCCGACAGACCGTGCAGCACGAGCAGGTTCTTGTCGCCCAACTCCGCCGCGGATCGTTCAGCGGTGAGCCGTCCAAGAGCGTCGCCCCAGCCCTCGAGATCGGCGTCTTCGCTAACGATGCCCATCAGAGCAGCGACACCGAGTAGAGCAGCCGGGTCGTCGGTCCACGGATGCAGATCTGCCGGTGCGCCCGCTGTGATGACGCCCGTGACCACGTCGCGGCCAACGGCCGCGTGAAGACAGATGGCACCACCGGTACCGAACCCGATCAGACGGATTCTGTTCACCCGGTCGTCGGCCGACAACCACTCGATCGCGCCGCGAACATCATCGATCCAGCCCTGCGGACTGAACTCACCCTCTGATTCGGGCATTCCGCGCAGCGACACCGCTAGTACGGTCGCTCCGCTCGCCTCGGCCAGGCGCTCGGCAAACGCCGGGTAGGTGATGAAACTGTTGGCTCCTCCACCAACCGCAGTCGGAAACCCATGGATGACAACGATGCCCGGTGGCGCCCACAACGACGGTGAACTCGGGCGCTTCAGAGCGATCGCGAGCGACGGCGCACCGTCTGTGAACCTGACGTGATCGTAGACTTCTTCGCTCACACCTGATAGAGGCGGTAGCCGCGGTTGCGTGCTTCGGCCAGCGTGTCGGGCCCGAATGTGGCTACCTGCTCGGAGGCAACTAGTTCGTCGACAACCGAGGTATCGGCCATATCGTCGAGGTCGTAGACCACCTGGCTGCGCTTGTCACCGAGATAGCGATTTTCTTCGAATCGAGTCGGACGATCCACTCGTAGCTCTCCTTCATACGCCGATGTGCGGTTCCACGGCAACCACGACGATACCAGCGGGTCAATGAACAGAATGAGGCGTGACCAGATGGCCACGCCTCATTCATTTGACTCAGACTGGAAACCCGACCACCACATCTACGACGCGACAACCTCTGGGCTGTTGATCGAATGTCAGGCGGGACTCGTCCTGACCGTGAAAGGTCGGTAGTGACTGGCTGGAACTCGCTAGATGTTCCAGCGACCGTCTAGCGGCCAGCCACCTCCAAGGTCCCAGAACGTTTGTTAATCAGCTGGACCACCTCCTTCCTCTTGGTGGATCCATTGAAGCACACCCGCGCCTCGGCGGCGTGGAGTTTTCATGCATCTTTCACATCGTCGTCTGTGGCCTGAGGACCGAGCGCGCCCAGCAGCCCGAGGTACTCGGTGTGGAGGTTCAAGACAACGACGGCGTCGAGTGACCCAATTTCGTCGCCACTGGTGAGCGCTCGTTCAACCACGTAGTCGGTGGCATCGTCGAACTTGGCAACCGGGACCTCTACATCGGGCATCTCGACACCAACATTCGCGAAATCCGCAATTAGATCTGGGTCGTCGGTCGCCCCCTGGTATCCGACATATTCAAGGTGCCAGTAGAGAATCTGTTTGACCTCGTCGAGGCTGAGTCGAGCCGCGCTTTCGTCGGGCAGACGCTGCGCGATCCAGTCGACTTCGTGGGTGAGGTCGAGCACAACCGGTGCAGGTGTGTTCGACAGCTCGGCCGATACCGCTCCAACAGCACCTAAGGCAACAGCGACTACAGCTACGACCGCTACCGCGATGATCACAAACGCGACCACTACGTTTCCCAGAAGTGCACGGCCAGCGCGACGACAACGCGGAGGATCACCAACACGATCTATCCTCGGTGCATAGACGACGTTTCACCGTGTCACAATAGGGGATCCTCATGAGCAGTTCCGCACAGCCGAATTCTTCTGCTCTGTTCTGGAGCGACAGTCGCGCCGAGGTTCACAAGGTCGTAGTCGGCCCGATGGACAACAACGTGTACGTGTTGCGGTGCATCGAGACCGGACACGCGGTGTTGATCGACGCCGCCAACGAACACGACCTTCTGCTGGAGCTTTGCCGTGATCTCGGCGTCGATCGGGTGCTCGAAACCCACGGACACTGGGACCACATCCAAGCCATACCGCACCTGCGCGAAGCCGGTTATGACGTGTCGGTGACCGCACAGGACGCCGACATGTTGGACAGCTACGACCAGATCATCGATGACGACTCTGTGATCGAGGTCGGCAATCTGCACTTGCACACGATCCACACACCGGGCCACACGCGCGGTTCGATGTGTTTCCGCCTTGCTGAGGCACCGCTTGTGTTCAGCGGTGACACACTATTCCCGGGCGGACCGGGCAATACCAGCTTCGAAGGCGGCAACTTCGACACGATCATCGAGTCGATCGAGGATCGTCTTTTTCGACCGCTGTCCGCCGACACGCTGGTGCTGCCAGGCCATGGCGACGACACGACCATAGGTGCCGAGCAACCATCGCTCGATGAGTGGGTCGCCCGCGGGTGGTGAACACCGACCCGAACGACCCAACCGCACAACGACCGCTGGACGAAACACCCCGCCACACGCAAGACCTCCCGCCGTTACCCCAACGCGACCGCAACATCCCTGCCCACGCGTGGGTCGAAGCACCGCGGATCGTGCTGGACGCTGGACGTGACATCGGCGACATGGCCGTGTTTTACAAACGTCGCATTGGCCCGTGGCTGTTGTGGCGAGCGGGACCGCCGGTCAGAGCGGCCTCGCGTTATGTCGCCTTGCACTGCGACGACCTATCGCGCGTCTTCACGTTCGACCTCGATGGCGAGGGCAACGACAGCGGTGTCGGCCCCTCGGGCACAACTCACGAGCGTTTTCGCGCCTGGAAAGAAGACCTCCGCGACAACGACTGACCAACACACCTACCGCGACCCCGGTGTCAGACCAAAGGGTCGCGGTAGGCCCGATTCGGCCTTGCCCGTCGGGGGTCGACTGTCGACATGCGCGAGCTGTGAGCGTTAGCGAGCAACTCGGTTAGTGAGTGAGCGTCAGCGATCTGACGCTCGTCGCCGTTGGTATCGCGGTTGGCGCCGGAGGTGTGCTCGTCGCTGGCGCGACCGCTGCTGCGATCCCTTTGTGGTTCCTGTCCAACTACACGATCGACACCGCGGTTACACCGGCGCTTCTGCCAAGGTTCCGGGCTCGACCGTTAGCGGTGTCATGCATGCTCGGAGGCAGCTTCCTGCTGATCGAGGCGACCCGTTACCTCGGCGTGCCGAAACTGCCCTATCTCAACTGGGTAATCGGATGGCTCATCTTCCAGGTGGTTGGGTTCGCCTGGCGTGACGGACTGTTCCCAACCGGACGATCAATGGTTGCCACCGCAGTAGGGCTCTGGTGTGCTTTGGTTGCGATGGTTACGGTCGGGCCATGGCCCGTGGCGATGGTGCATCATCCGGGTCTCCAGAACAGCCCGACAAATCCTCCCTCTATTGCGTTGCTCACCTTCGGTCTGGCCTACGGAGCGACCGCTATCGCAGCCGCTCCCGCGCTGAATCGATGGCTGCAATCCAACAAACGGGCTTGGACCGTCGTCGTCGGGGCGAGCGGCGTCGCCATGTCGGTCTACCTGTGGCACATGACCGCTGCACTTGTCTCGGTCTTGCTGCTCGACGCAGTGGGCATGATCCCAGCCACGACCACTGGGTCCGACGCTTGGTGGATTGCCAAGGTGCCGTTTGCGTTGCTCGCCACGCTCGTGCTGATTGGAATCGTCGCCCTCGTCGCTCCGATCGAGGGACAGGGGCACTAGCGCCAGGTCGTCGTCGGGTGGTATTTCTGCGGGGGGGACTATAGGGGGGGCCTCTTTCTTATCTATTGATGGGTGGTAAGGTTGGTTGGTCTGCCGTTGGCCCTCCCGTATTTCTTCCGTTGGTGTTTCCGTGCCCCCTCCCGTTGAACCTACGTCATTGTTTTTCTTCGATTTGCGTTTCTCGGCCGATGCTTTTCCGGCGCCGCTCTTCTGTGCGATATACCTCTCGATTTCTGCACATTTTTCGTCACATTTATCGTTCCTTAAGTAGCCGTCGTCGGACACGTAAAGTTTCTCGTGAACCTCGATCAGACGCTTTTTGATGGCCAGCCATTTCCGTCCAGTCTTGGTCATGCGTTCCAGTTCGGCGTCGTCGTCGATCAGCCGGTTGCCGTGGACGTAGATCAGATCGAGGATGCGCCGATATGCTAGTTCTTCGAGCGGTTTCAACTGCTCCACATCGAGGATCACCTTGCGCGGTTCCCAGTCCACGTGGATGACTTTGGTCCCGGCCATCACGCCGCCTCGTCTTGGTTGAAGGCCCAGTTAAGGGCTTGGATACTCACCAGGCGCTCCCACCATCGCGAGCGTGACTTCGGTTTGTCAGCGCCTCGTTAAGTGTTTGGTGTACCTTGGCTAGAACAAGAAGTGAAAACCGGCAAACCTCTTTGAATCCAAACAAAAAGCGTGTAATTTGGGAGCAGAGGGTCGCTGGTTCGAATCCAGTCTCCCCGACCACCTGTTGCCTGGCCTGGGACGAAAGGACCGCCATGACGGAGGCGCGCATCTACCAGCCGGCGAGGACCGCCATGCAGGCGGGGCAGGCGAACACCCGGAAATGGGTGTTGGAGTTCGAGCCCGCGGCGGCGAAAACCGTCGATCCCCTCATGGGGTGGACCGGCTCGGTCGATACCCGCGAACAGGTGCACATGACCTTCGACAGCAGGGACGAGGCGGTGGCGTTCGCCAGGAAAAACGGCTTCACCTTCCGGGTGGAGGAGCCGAAGACGCCGCGCATCCGGCCCAAGAACTATGCCGACAACTTCCGCTGGGACGGCGGCTGACGTATCGACCCGCTTGGGTTTTGCGGTCCCCGGGCGGTATACTTCCGCGCCGGTCCCGGGGCGGGGAACCGTCTGCAAGACCACCTGGAGCGCCCGTAGCTCAACCGGATAGAGCACCTGCCTTCTAAGCAGGATGTTGTGGGTTCGAGTCCCGCCGGGCGCGCCAACAAATCCAACGGCTTAGTCAAGCTCAGCTAGGCCGCGTTCCTTTATGGGTAGCATTTCGGGTAGCGTTTCTCCGGCCCAAATGGCTTCCGGGAGGCCTCGGAACCGGTTCGAGCATCGGGGAGGATAGGCTGCGCGCATCGCCCTGCCAGCCGTCTTGGGGCGTGCAAGGTTGAGGCGGGCGCCAGCATTGGCAGCATCGGAAGGGGCCGGTCCACGAGTTGACCTGACCGCGTACCCTCAGTCTTGCTGCGCCGCTCCGCCCTGTCTTAGCTAGGCCCGCAACCGGTGGGGCAGGGTCCACATTCGACGGCCACCG
This sequence comes from Acidobacteriota bacterium, assembly GCA_022562835.1. Lineage (GTDB taxonomy): Bacteria > Actinomycetota > Acidimicrobiia > Acidimicrobiales > SHLQ01 > JADFOM01. Next base: position 11,894 of record JADFOM010000036.1, read on the forward strand.
CGCTCCCGGCACCGGGGCCGGTTATCACCTCCTCTGTGGCCGTTGCTGTGTTCAGCGTTCGTTCCTAGCTTGCGGCGACGCTGTCCTGGGGGCGGGGCGATGGGCACTGCGCGTTGCCCGCTACGCTGGTGGGCACGGCGTGTACGCTGGCTTGGCTATGACCTGCGCGGTGTGGCGGGGGCGCTGGGCCTGGGTGTTGCAGTGTGGCCTGCAATGGCGCGGGGCACGCCCGCCCAGCAAGCGCGGCGTCCCGCCGGGATCGGCGTCCTAGGCATGCGCAAACTGGGCTGCGGCCGGGGCAGCATCGACAAGCGCTTGGCACGCTCGGGCCAGGAGGGGGTGTCCCCCCAAGGCCGATTGGGCCCCCTCCGACGCGTATGGGGACCCCGCCGTGGCTCCCGTGCACCTCAATGTCCGAAAAGGGTCATTAGCAGACATACAGCGACCACCTTCCCAACGTCTGCTTTCAGGGGTAAAGCGGACGTAAATCACTGTGTGGGTGAAGGTCCGCTTTTAGCCATAAGCGGACATCCAGCGGCGCGTCCGAAGTCCAAAATTGGGTAAAGTGGCTATTTTGGTTGCGGGGGCAGGATTCGAACCTGCGACCTTCAGGTTATGAGCCTGGGCGCATAAGACATGTAATCCTCTTAAAGGGGAAATTGTCCGCCCGGCGCCGGAAAGACGCCGGTTTCAATTCGCGGATATTTCGCCCGACCTTGCCACCGGCGGCTTGCCTCCCGCACCCGCCGATGGTTTGTCGATCTCGTCCACGTCGATATCGAAGCCCAGATCGGGAATGGGTGGAAACTCCACTTCGGCGCCGTTCCTGATTTCGGCGGCGCGTTTCTGCCGGTACATGCTGCGGATGGCGGCGTAGTAATCGATGGAAGTCTTTCGAATCTGGTCCAGCTCGTCCTTGATTTCCGAGTAATCGTGAACGGCGCTGGCACTAAACAGGCCGTAGGTGATCTCCTCGCGGTCGGTATTGGCGGCCCACCTGGTCAACGGATGGAAGTATCCGTCGACGAGCTTGCCGATGCCGTCCCGCGGGTTCGAGGGACCGAAAAACGGAATCACCAGATAGAACCCTTCGCCTATCCCCCAGACCGCCAGCGTCTGTCCGAAATCCTCGGTGTGCCTGGGCAGATCCAGCGTCTCGGCCACGTCGAAGGTGCCCGCTACGCCGATGGTGGCGTTCACCACCGTCCGCTGGGTGGTGATCCACGCGCGCTCCCATTCCGCCTGCAGGAGGTCGTTTGCCAGAATGATGGGCGCCTTGACAAGGTGGAGAATGTTGCCGACGGATTCGCGGATGGGATCGGGGACGAAGTCCTTATAGACGCCCGAAATGGGGCCGAGGACCCATTGCAGGAAAAACTCGTTGAACGAGAAGATGCCGCGGTTGATGGTCTCCAGGGGATCGTTCACGTCGTTCACGTCGTCCGCTTCGACCGCCGGCGCGGGCTTGGACCGTGGCGGCGCCGCGGGTTGGGGTGGCGGCGCAGGCGCGGCCTGGGGCGCCAGCGGATAGGGTTCGCTGAGAAACCTGTCCATGTCGTAGAGGGGAGTCGACATTCCCGGCATGGCGCTGGACACGCAGACAGCCAGGACCGCGGCGGCGCGGGCAGGTCCGATGAGAAACGGTTTCACGCTCGCCCCCCCCATTTTTATTCGCCCTGGCCCGACAGGTATCCTGTCGAGAACGTTGCGCCTCTACGGCGTCGGGCGTTGCCGGCACCGGCGATCGAGACCCCCCCCCTCGCCAGGACAATGCAACTGGGATTGCCGAAATACAGTGTCACGCTGCCATCGGCATTCTTTTTCAAGGTTGGCAGGGAGGGGGGCCGGAGTCTAGGCATCTCATGCCACCCCATTCGGCGCGCGAATAGGGGCGTTTTACGCTAACTGAGCTTATGTCCGCTTAGGGTCATTAGCAGACATTAATCGCACCCATCTCGATGTCTGCTTTCAGGGGTAAAGCGGACGTACGGTAGGTCGCAGCCAGCGTTAGCGGGCGGCCGAGAGAAAGGTAATAATATTGCGCGGTGCAGTGTTGGACTAACTGGACCCTGGGCTGCCCCACGCCGTATTTGATGAGGTGAACGGCGCCCCACGCGGTATCTCAAGTGCCGCCGTGCATACAAGGGTGCCGCCTCCCTCTTACGCGCGCGAGGGGGGGGCACAAAGAGCGTTGGTTGGCAATGAGGGCACGGACAGTCGAAAAG
>JADFOM010000344.1 GCA_022562835.1 Acidobacteriota bacterium
ATTACCGCATCTTCGCTCAGGTGCACCCACGTGCGCGGAATCGGATGCGCCAACCCCTCATGCGACACCGCCTCAACGGTCACACCGACCGCTTCGGGAACCATGAGGTCGAGCGTGTAGCGAGTATCGGCCGGGTTCATATCGTTGCAGAAAATCGCTGAAGCGATCGTCTCGTCGAGCGTTTCCCCAACACCTGGGTTACTTTTCGCGGTGAGCACTGCGGCCTCGACCATAGAGGCGATCTCGTCTGGCAAAGTGTCGACGACCCGTTCACCGTCGGCCGGCACCACGCACGAGACGAACACCAGTTGATCCAACCGGTCAGGCACCCGGGCCGCAACATGGGGCAGCGTGGCGCCCGCCAGGGAGTGGCCGACCAGCACGATGTCGGTGGCATCGGTCGATTCGATGTCTTGCACCACAGCATCGGCGAAGTCCGTGAGGGTGTAGTCGGCGACCGGGCCCTCACGCCGACCGCGACCCGGCAAGTCGACCGCGACGGTTACACCATTGAGCAGCGGCACAACGCGATCCCAGCAGTTCGCGGCGAACCCGCCGCCGTGCACCAACACAAAGGTCGTCATCGGCGAAAGACTAGGCCAGTGCTGGCCGCCCTGGCGCCGGATGACGTCGACTGACATCTTTGTTAGATTCGGCCACACGGCGGCGGCAAACCTGCCACGGCACCGATGACTAGGAGTGCGCTATGAACCTCGATGACATGATCATGGTGAGCGTCGACGACCACCTGTGTGAGCCACCAGACATGTTCGACCAGCACCTCCCCGCCAAATGGAAGGACGAGGCGCCAAGGGTCGTCCGTAACGAGGTGGGCGACGACGTCTGGATCTTCAACGGTCACACAGTGCCCAACGTGGGCCTGAACGCCGTGGCCGGTCGACCCAAGGAGGAGTACGGCATGGAGCCGACCTCCTTTGAGGAAATGCGACCCGGGTGTTACGACATCCACGAGCGCATCAAGGACATGGATGCCGGAGGCGTGTTGGGGTCGATGTGTTTCGCGTCGATGCCCGGCTTCGGCGGCCGCCTGTTCAACACCCATCCCGACAAGGAATTCGCCAAGGTTTTGGTACAGGCGTACAACGATTGGCACATCCTGGAATGGTGCGATTCCTACCCGGGTCGGTTTATCCCGATGGCCCAGTGCATGATCTGGTCGGCCGAGGAGACCGCAGCCGAGATCCGCCGTGTCGCCGATATGGGCTGCCACTCGATCGCCTTCACCGAGAACCCCGTTCCACTGGGTGCACCGAGCTGGCATGACGACTATTGGACGCCGATGCTCGAGGCCGCCGTCGACTGCAACACCGTGATCTCGATCCACCTCGGTTCGTCGGGTCAACTCGTAGTCACCGCACCGGATGCGCCGATGGACGTGATGATCCAGATGCAGCCGATGAACATCTCGACCGCAGCTGCCGATCTGTTGTGGTCACAGGTGCCACGCAAGTACCCCGAGATCAAGATTGCGCTGTCCGAGGGCGGCACCGGCTGGGTCCCCTATTTCATGGATCGCGCCGACCGCACCTACGACATGCACCATCTCTGGACCGGTCAGGACTTCGGCGACATGTTGCCGAGCGAAGTGTTCCGCCGCAATTTCTTGACCTGTTTCATCAACGACCCGGTTGGAGTCACATTGCGTCACGAGATCGGCATCAACAACATCTCCTGGGAGATGGACTACCCACATTCCGACTCGACCTGGCCCGAATCGCCCGAACTCCTCTACGAGAGGTTCGATGGCGTATCGGACGACGACATCGACCGCATCACGCACCTCAACGCGATGCAGTGGTACTCCTACGATCCCTTCACTCACATTCCCCGCGAGGAGTGCACTGTTGGAGCGTTACGCGCCAAGGCAGCTGGTCACGATGTAAGCACCAAGTCGATGCTCACCGGCCGTCACGACGACGACGAAAAGATCAGCCTCAAAGACTTCGCCTCCCGCGCTGGCGAGTGAGTCCACGCGATCAGAGCACCTCGTTGCCGTACATCTGACCGAGATCATCAGCGAGCAGCTCGAGTCGTTCTCCATCGGGACCCATGAAGTAGATCGAGCTTTCGTACTCGAACACGATCTCGACGCCAGCACTCTCGAGCTTCGCGCGCAGATGCGCCTGACGCTGCGGGCTGACCGAGATCGCGAGATGATGCATCGACCCGAGCACCTCGGCGTAGGGGCCCAGATCAAGCCCAGGGAAGTCGAAGAACGCCAAAGAGTTGCCGTTCCCGATGTCGAAGAAGAAATGTGTCGACCCTTTGTAGTCGCGATTCTCGAACAACTCGGTCAACGGGAACTCGAGTACGTCTTGATAGAAGATGATCGTTCGCTCGACGTCAGAGGACAGCAACGCGAGGTGGTGCACGCCGCGGCCGCTCGACTCCGGGCGGTCGGCCTTCTGACGTAAATGATCCGTGCGAAGCTGTTCCCATTCTTCACCACGATCGTTCCCCGGCGCTGCTGTCATTGTTCTAGGAGAACAGCGCTCGGTTGGTTTCCGCTTCTTCTTTAAGGTCCGCAGCGTCGGCCGGCAACAAGAAACCCGCCTCAACCGCTTCATCCGCTGAAACCTCGAACTCAGCGACGTACTCATCGGCCGAGCCATACATCTCGGTCAAGGTTTCTGCGTCGAGCGGTATTGTCTGTCCGAACAAGAAACACACGCCGCTGAACTGTCCGCCACTGCTCTCTACGTTCTCGTAGGGCTCACCGGTCACAACCGCAACCGGGACATCAACAAGCGGGTTTCTTACCCCCCCGATCGCCATCCCGATTTCGTCTCTTACGATCACGACGGTGCCTTCATCGTCAGCGCCCTCATCGTCGGCAACCTCTATCGGATCACCCTCTGGTGGAGTTGACCCACCGTTGGCCCAGGACACGAGATGACTTACCG
>JADFOM010000345.1 GCA_022562835.1 Acidobacteriota bacterium
CTAAATGTTCGTTCGACAGTTCTGACCTGCACCAGCCCGGTGTGCAGCACCCCTTCGCCGGCTGAGGCGATGAGCGGTTCATAGAACCGACGAATGACCTCGTGGAGTAGCTGTCGCTTCGACTCAAAGTGGCGGTAAATCGCCGCGTCGACCACACCCACGCTGTCGGCAATCTGGCCGATCGAGGTCGCGTCGTAGCCGTTCGCCGCGAATGCAACGGTCGCCACTTCGAGGATCTGTCGAGCCGTAGGGTGAATATCGTTCACTAATGCCAATGGTGCTTCGCCTCAAGAGTTACATCACGAATATTGGTCATGGTATTCCAATCGGCACAAGAAGTGAATAGTATTCACATTCGTGGCACTTTTTGAACTTACCGAACTCCAACAACAGATCCGCAGCGAGGCCGAGCGCTTCTGTCGAGAGCAACTCGGACCGTTCGCCTCTCCAATGGATGATGACGAACACTGGCCCGACGAGATCTTTCCGATGCTCGGGGCGCAGGGTTACCTCGGCGCCACCGTGCCCGAACAATACGGTGGACAGGGCCTCGGTCTGCTCGAGGCCGGCCTCATCTGCGAGGTCATGAACAAGTGGAACCCGGCGATCGGTTTGAGCTGGGCGGCGCATGACAACCTCTGTGTCAACAACATCTACCGCAACGCCAACGAGGACCAGCGCAGGCGATATCTGCCTGGGCTCTGCGACGGATCACTCGTCGGCGCTCTGGGTCTGACCGAACCCGGCGCCGGTTCCGACGCCCTCGGTTCCATGGCGACCACCGCCGTGCGAGACGGTGACGAGTACATACTCAACGGTTCGAAGATCTTCATCACAAACGGACCTATCGCCGACATTGTGCTCGTATACGCGAAGACCGATCTCTCGGCCAGCGCGCACGGCATCAGCGCATTCATCGTCGAGACCGACACGCCAGGGTTCGCCGTAGCCCAGAAGATGATCAAGCAGGGCTACCGCGGAAGCCAGACCGGTGAATTGGTCTTCGATGACTGCCGAGTCGCGGTCGAGAACCGTCTCGGCGAAGAGAACGCCGGTGTTGCGATCGTAATGAGCGGGCTAGATCTCGAGCGCGCATTTCTTGCGCTCGGTTGTGTCGGCACGACCGAGCGTGCCCTCGAACTCGCGCTCGAACATTCGGAGAATCGTCGGCAATTCGACCAACCGATCGGTGAGTTCCAGGCCATCGCGCACAAGTTGGCTGACATGTGGGTCAGCCTCGAGACGTCCCGCACGTTCTGCTACCGAGTGCTCGATATGTGCCAGCGTGCCGCCGATGGCGCTCCGGATCCCTTGATAGCCCGCTACGCGGCCGCAGCGATTCTCTACGCCGCGGAGGCCAACACGGCGGCCACCAACGAGGCGGTCCAGATCCACGGCGGCAGCGGCTTCATGTGGGAAATGGAGATCAATCGGCTTTACCGCTCCGCGAAATTGCTCGAAATCGGTGCCGGGACCAGCGAAGTGCGACGCAACATCATCGCCGCATCGCTGCGATCAGACGGGCTCTAGCTCGGTGTCAGACACCAGCTCGGTAGATCTCGCGTCAGATCTTGTGGTGAATCTCGTCCACGAGATGTTCGGAGGTGAACACTCCCTCGGGGTTGAACCGGTACCACGCAAAGTCGCGTTCGAACTCGAGATCGACATCGGATTCGCCGGAGCGATTCTTTTCGATCGAAAAGACGACCTTTCGTTCGAACTCATCGAGTCGACGGGAATCATCGGCAACGTGGCCCTGTGAAACGATGTCAGACTTGGCGTTCAGCACGATGATCGAGTCAGCCTCATAGGAAATGAGAGCGGGGCCGGCAACGTGGCGGGGCCGGACACGCTTCGCATTTAGTCCCGAATAGTCCAACGAAGAAATAGCCACGACCGAAACCTGGTGGTCCTTGGCGATCTCCTTCAGCCTCTCGGCCACGACGCCTGCATGCCAAGAAGAATCGCCAGTTGCGTCGGCGCCGAGCGGTACGCGCTGGAGATAGTCGACGAAAACGACCCCCGACCCGTCGGAACATACGTTTTGTGTGATTTTTTCGATCTCCAGTGGCGTCGTGCGGGCATCTGCGTCGACGAGAACAAGATTGTCACCGAGCTCCTCGAGCTGGGCGGCAGCTGCCCGCACGAGGGGATCGCGCGTCATCGGCGAGGTTGCGTCCACTCCGTCCGCTCCAACCAATGAGTTTAGATCTGCACGATCCAACGACGTCCGCGTCGACGACTGGAGTTCTCGGATCTCACTGAGAAGCAGCCGTCCAAGCAAACTCTTGGGCCCATGTTCGAAGCAGACATAGGCGACCTTTTGACCGTTGCCGGCAATGGCACGAGCCCACTGAAGAGCGGTAATCGTTTTACCTATGCCGGGCCTGCCCGCCAAGAGTGTAAGTTCGGTCGGCGCGAGACCACCGTCGAGCACCATGTCGAGTACGTCGAATCCAGTCCTTGTACGCAATGGGACCGGAGAGGTCGACTGGACAGCGCCAAGCCTCAGATTCGAGACGAGTTCGGCAACACCGACCGCAGATCGTGAACCAGAACTGTGAATAACCATGTCAGCCCGCCAATCCTGCGTCGGCAATCCTGAGTATCCCAGGGCCGATCAGCACTATGAACAGCACAGGCAAAATGCACAGGACCAGAGGTACAACAATCTTGACTGGAATCTTCATGGCACGCTCCTCGGCCCGAAACTTACGCTTCTCGCGAAGTTCGGCCGATTGGCTACGCATGACGTCAGCGATCGAGATTCCGTAACGACTCGCCTGAGTAACCGCCGAGGAAAACAAGCGCAGATCGGTGACGTCGGTACGTTGCGACATCGATTGAAGGGCCTCGTCGCGGGGAAAGCCAAGATTGATGTCCTGAAGCACTCGACGGTAAGGCGGCAA
>JADFOM010000346.1 GCA_022562835.1 Acidobacteriota bacterium
GATCCTCATATTCCATGCGAGCGGTCATCTCGCAACAGTCAACACCGCGTTGATGACCGCCGAGGGTTTCGCTGATGGCATCGAGATGGAAGGCGTGCCAGTCGATGCCGACGGTCGTCCGCTCGGCGAGCTGCAGGAGCCCGCCGCTATGTCGCTCGCACGCACGGCGATGGGGACACTCTTCTCAGGCTTGGTGAGCGCCCAGTCGATCGGCCGCCTCGCGATCCTCGCCAATCGTGCCGGCTGCACGACGGTCTCCGAACTCGGTATTGCCGACCTTAAGAACCCGGCTGGCCGAGCCATTTGGCACGAGGTACTCGACGACCCGGCGTGCCCGATACGCATCTCTTTGTTCCACAACGCTGGCGGCGACTTTCGCGACATCGAGGAGATCGTCGCGTTCATGTCGTCGCTGGTCGACAACGGCACCGACAAGGTTCACTACGGCAACGTCAAGATCATCCTCGACGGGTCGATTCAGGGGTTCACCGCCCGCCTCAACCCGCCCGGCTACTACCGGGGACAACCGAACGGCATCTGGTTGATCACGCCTGAACGCCTCGAGGAACTCATGCGAGCGCTCCATCGCGCTCAGGTCACGGTTCACGCACACTGCAATGGCGACGAGGCCGTCGACGTTTTCTGCGACGCGGTTGAAGCGGCCCAGGGTGCTCACTCATGGGCCGATCATCGCCACACGGTGCAACACAACCAAATGACCACCCAGGCGCAGTACCGACGTATGTCAGCATTGGGGATGAGCGCAAACATCTTCGCCAATCACATCTACTACTGGGGTGACCAACACCGCGATCTGATCCTCGGACCCGCCCGAGCCGCAGCAATGGACGCGTGCGCAAGCGCCGAACGAGAGGGCGTGCGGTTCTCGGTTCACTCCGATGCTGCAATCACGCCTCTTGGACAGCTGCACACGATGTGGTGCGCGGTCAATCGCCTCACGGCGTCAGGTCAAGTCCTCGGTGAGCACGAGTGCATCTCAGCCGAAACAGCTCTACGCGCGGTCACAATCGATGCTGCACATCAGCTTCGCCTCGACCACCGCGTGGGCAGTCTCGAACCGGGAAAACATGCCGATATGGTCGCTCTCGGCGACGACCCGATCGAGGTCGAGCCCGAAGCGATCCGTGACATCGATATTGCCGGCACGGTCGTGTCGGGGCGACCGTTTCCGATTTGATGGGACCGTCGCTATGGGATGGTCTACGGTCGCCGGTCACGTTCATCGGTGGGTACCTAGGCGCGGGCAAGACCTCATTGTTGAACTACCTGATCGCCGGTTCGGACACTAAGCGAATAGTTGTATTGGTCAACGACGTTGGTGACATCAACGTCGACGCCTCGCTGATCGCAAACCATGACGGCGACACGATCGAGCTCACCAACGGCTGCGTCTGTTGCAGCCTCATCGATGGGTTCGCCGCGACGCTCGAGACGGTGAGGACAATGCCGGCACCTCCCGATCACCTCATCGTCGAGCTCAGCGGTGTGGCTGAGCCGCAGCGGGTCGTTCCTTGGGCGTCCACTGCGGGTTTTTGTTATGACAGCACCGTCGTAGTTGTCGACGTCGACCAGATCCGTGCTCGAGCATCGGACGAGCGCCTCGCCGACACGATCGAACGTCAAATCGACGCAGCGGATGTGATCGTGTTGAACAAGGTCGACCTCGTCGAGCCGGCACGGCTCCAAGATGCCGTTCAATGGCTCCGGACACGGACCGACGCCCCCATGGTCCCCGCCGAACACGGACACGTCGATCCGGTCCTAATACTCGGCGTCGATCGAGCCATACCTACGACCGAGCGATCACCATCGCGCGACCACGACGACGCACACATCACGTCGACCACTTCGCTGACCGAGCCGATGAAGATGTCCGAGGCGACCGATCTCCTAGAGTCGCTCGGCCCCGAGGTAGTGCGCGCGAAGGGATTCGTGCGCGCACCGGGCGGCGAGATCCTGTTGCTGCAACTCGTTGGCAGACGTTGCGGGGTGTCGATCCATCACGACGACGCTGTCACTACCGGTGCGTTGGTCGTCATCTCGCTGAGCGATCGAACCTGCTAGACGATCGCGGCGTCTTCGCTGGCACCCACATCTGCGTTGGCAATTTCCTCCAGTTCAACTCTGCGCTCCTCTTGTAGCTCGAGCGCCTTCTCGCGCCCAGGGAGAAAGAGGCCGACAAACGCTGTGAGGACCAGCACTCCGAACCCGACGAGGAATACGTCGTTGTAAGCGTCGACGGCGTCGGTCAGCAGGCCGCGTGATGCAGCGTTCATTCCATCGCTAAAGCTTGTGGTATCAGTCTCCGCCGCGCCGGCTTTTTGTAACCGGTCGCCTCCGGGCAACGGCGCCACAGAAATGCCAATCAAAAGCATCGCACTGAAAAGAAGCCGACTCGACGAATTGTTCAAGAATTTGGCGCGCACCGTCTCAACCTCACATCCGTACTTGTGGATCGTCCAGATGAGGTCAAGGGTGAACGCCCGACGTGCTGTCAGGGTTGATGTGGGTTTGCTTAGCCCGCCTAGAGAGGTTACGCAACATCAGTCTGTGCGTTGGCGTTTTTGAACAGGACCGATAGCAATCCTGCGTTCGTCAGTTTTCGGACCCGTTGTATCGACGCGGAATCGGCTTTCCGTGCGGATCAAATTCCGGCGGTTTCAAACCCGCAAGCGCGGCTCGCATCGAGGCATCGGTCACATGCTCAAGATCCATCGCCGTCCGGTGAACATGGTCAGCACGTAACCCCAACTCGCCAACAAGATAACTCTCCCACAGCCGGTGAGATCGCATCACGACACGACCCGCAGCACGACCAGATTCAGTCAGAACAATCCCATCTGCCCCGCTCTGGATCTCCCCAGCACGCATTCCGCGGCG
>JADFOM010000347.1 GCA_022562835.1 Acidobacteriota bacterium
CTGCGCGCCAGACGCCGGAGGAGGAGGCGGTGGGACAGAACTCGCCTCGGTGTCGTTCGACGGGTTCTCTGATGAGTCAGGCACAGGGAGTCTCCAGTTCGACGATCTGGTGTCATCGTAGAACATGATCTAGGCAATGCGAGCGACGCCGCTGTCAGGATTCCAACAGCGCCGCTTCGATCAACGCTCTTCCCTCGTCTGAAGCGACCTCCAAGGCAATCGCGTGAGACGAACTCGACATCTTGGCGAGGGTCCGCTCGAGTGTGCGAGTTGCCGCGGCATGATCCAGACGTCCGACGAGCTCATCGAGTTGGAGTTCGATAAATACGAGGCAAAGAGCATCCTCGTGGGTCTGAACCTGCGGGTCAGACCCCAAGCCCGTCTTCGACATGATCGCGATCACCCGCTCAACGATGTCTGGCGAGACTCCAACAGTCGCCAGCAGCTCGCCGACCTCTCCACACTGTCGCTCGGCCTGATCACGTCGCCAGCGCAGATAGCCGGCGCGACCAGACTTGTACTCACTGCGGGCCAAAACCCAGCGCCGGAAGTGATGGGCACGCGCAGCGATCCGCTGGGCATCGGAGGCCCCGGGGTCAAGCCGCTCCAACCAATCGCTCATCCGTTCGGCGTGCAGAAGTTCTTTGGGATACGGCTTGCCGTCGACCAGCACAACATTTGGATCGATCGCGTTCGCCTCGTCAATGGCCTCGATCGCCCGAACCGCTACGGCGTTCACGAGGTTTCGCGGTTCAGATCCACCTCGAGGATCAAGATTCCGTTGTCGAGTCGCCATGAGGCGTCAGCGACGATCGCGAAATCCTGGTAATCGAGTTGGGCCTGTTCGATGAACTGGGTGCGCTCGTCACCGCCGATTGGCGGCAGCGACCTCGACCGGACCGCATGCGCACGTTGCCGGAACCGCTCGAGCATTGCATCCACATCAAGATCAGCCATGCGCTCATCGTAGATCGTCATCGCGCCGGACGAACCCATTAGGCCGGTCGGCTCTGATTTCGCGCCCGTCGACGCGGCGAGGTGTGCACGAGGAACCCGATGAGCAGGACTGTCGTCGCTCCGGCTAGAAGCCACAGCACCATTACATCTGCATCCGATTGGGTGCGCCCCGTCGCATCCTCGCCCACCCGGACGACCTCGGGAGCGATGGCAGCGTCGTCGCTGAGTTCTCTAGCCAAACCAGGGCTCTCGGCCGACTCACCAGCAGCACTTTGTTGCGCCGCGTCCGACGAGCTCTCGGCCACAACCGCCGCATCGTCGGGGGTGTCGGCTCCGGCGGCAGGCCAAAACAGCCACAACAGCGCGCCGAGCAGCACGACGACCGAGGCTTTTACCCACACTCTTGCCAGGACGTCCCCCACGTTGATCAATCTTACTGGCGGAGCCGTGACACGCACATCAGGAGGTGGAACTCAGGCCTTGAACGAGATCTTCCATGATGTCGACAGGATCTTCAAGCCCGACCGACAGCCGTATCGTCCCCTCCGTAATGCCAGCGTCAATCATTTCCTCCGGGGTGAGGCCAACATGGGTTGTAGATGCCGGATGGGTGATGAGCGTTTCGGGGCCACCCAGCGAAGTCGCCAACTGAGCGATCTCGGTCGAGGAGACCAAGCGCTCCCCTGCTGGCAAGCCGCCTGCGAGTTCGAAGGTGAGAAGACCGCCGGTGAGATTCATCTGCTTCTTGACCAGGGCGCGCTGAGGATGTGAATCGAGACCGGGATGGATGACATCGCTGACACCCTCGACATCTACCAGTTGTTGCGCTATCTCAATCGCGGACTCGGTTTGACGTCGGTACCGCACACCGAGAGTTCGAAGTCCACGTAGTCCGTTCATTGCGTCAAAGGGCGCGGCGTTTGCACCCTGGAGCACCGCGAACTGCCAGAGCCAATCGATCAGCTCCTGGGACCCTGCCACAACCCCGAGCGTGGCATCGTTATGCCCGGCGATCGCCTTCGTGGCCGAGTGCACGACAAGGTCGACTCCATAGTCGAGCGGAGTCTGACCAAGTGGTGTCGCAAATGTCGAGTCGACCACGGTGATCGGTCCGGCGATCGCTCCGAGTTCGGACAGATCGGCAAGCGCCAAACGCGGGTTTGCCGGCGTTTCCGCGAATACGACCACGGTTTTGCCTGGGATCACCGCTTCGGCGAACGCACCCGGCACGGTGGCATCGACGAACGTCACGTCGATACCAAAACGTGGCGCGGCGCTCTGCAGCAACAACTGCGTACCTGCGTAGAGCTGCTTCTGGGCGACCACGTGATCACCGCTCGAACACAGACCCAGCAACACCGCCGAGATCGCACCCATGCCCGACGCGAACGCCCTAGCGCACTCGGCGCCCTCCAGTTCGGCAATCGCGTCCTCGAACTGATTTACCGTCGGGTTGCCATAGCGCGTATAGAAACGACGCGAGCGACTGGAGGTCGCCATCGCCCGACCTTCCTCGACCGTTGGCGTCACAAATGTCGTGGAGGTCCACAACACGGGTGCGAGAGCAGCTTCGTTGTCGCTCCGCCCCGCACGAATGAGTCGCGTTTCGAGATGCCAGTCACTCGGCTTGGTCATCTATTCACCGATCCCAAAAAGTCGGACAGATGCGGCCCCAATGCATCGGTCGCCAACAAGAAGCCATCATGGCCGTCGGGGCTTTCGATCATCACGTCGTCCACTCGACCACCACCGAGCCGAAGATCATCTGCCAGATCGCGTTGAAGGCGAGGCGGGTAAAGACGGTCCGAGGAAATACTGGCCACTAGTGCCGCACCGCCGAAGCGACTCAACGCTGCGCCGGACGACCCGCGTCCTCGGGCCATGTCATGAAGATCCATCGCCTTGTTCAACACGAGATAGGAGTTCGCGTCGAAGCG
>JADFOM010000348.1 GCA_022562835.1 Acidobacteriota bacterium
GGAACAGCGCGCCGATCGGTCCCGTGATGCGCAACGTCAACAGCAGCTTCCCGACCATCATTAACGGCATCGTGTGGGGCAACGGACCGAGCCCGATCGACGACTTCTCCGGGGCGAGCACGATCGACCCGATCACGAGGCAGGCGAGGATCACGCTTGTCAGTGCGTTGGTGAACCTGGCGATGAAACCGACGAAGAACAGCACGATCGCGGCCGCGAACAGCAGGTAGCCGACGCGCTGGCCGACCGAGACCATGCGGGCGATACGCGCTCGTCTTGCCAGTACGGGGTCTGTCATGGCAGCCATCCTCGCGAACCCAGTAGTGATTTGATGTCTCGGGTCATCGCCTCGAGTGAGAAGTGTTTTGTCGCAATGGCGCGGTTGTGTTCGAGAATCGATAGGTCGGGAGCCGCGAGCCAACGCCGCAGAGGGTTGAGTTCTGTGGGGGAGAACCACTCAAAACCGAGCGCAGCAAGCTCTGCTGCCACTGGGTAGGAGCCGACCACGACCGGCCGTTCGAAGATGGCCGCCTCGATCGGCGGGTTTCCGAACCCTTCCCAAAACGACGGGAACAGCACGACGTCGGCGGCTGCGTAGATGTCCGAACGCGATGGGGCCGGTGCACGCTCGACGCGACATCGAGCTGCGCTGAGCACTTCTGCGAGGGTGTCATCGTAACCCTCTTCAGCCCGACCGAGTAGCCAATACACGCCGTCGAGCGCTTCGGTGGTCGCGATGGCGCCGGGGATGTTCTTGCGGGCGATTGCTCGTACGGGATGGGCGCACAACAGGTCGTCGGCCTCAACACCGAGCACAGCCCGCGTTTTGATTCTGTCCCCGACCTGGGGGTCGATCTCAAAGCCGTTGTAGATGGTTGTCGCCTCGATGTCGCGGTTGGCCATCTGTGAACGCGTCAGGTTGTTGATCGTCACATGCGCCCAGGCAGGGTCGGTCGCGGGGAGCTCGCGGATGTGTGCGAATCGTTCTCGCTGCCAGGGCGGGTCGTGGTGATGCAAGATCGCCGGACGACCAGCGAGCACATTTGAGACCACCCGCGACGCCGGTAGATTCAGTGGGATCGACAAGAGGTTCTCCACGATGACGAGGTCGGCGTCGCGCAAAGCCTCCTCAAGCTCACCTCGCGACGGTGGATCGGCGGCGTCGATTCCGAGACCGGCTACCGTCACGTCGACCGGACCGTCGGCGGCGACGAGTCGGGTATCGAATCCGAGCCGTTCGAACGCCTGTGCCCAATTCGCCGCCACGATCGAGACGCCATCGGATAGCCCGAGGCGGAAGGACAAGAAGGCACAGGTTCCCATTGGCCGTGGACGCTAACGAGACGATGGAGAAACTGCGCGTTGACGTCGCCGCCATGCTCGATGCCCAATGGGTTCCGGAAGGCTATTGCGCCCCGAACACCGTGGTTTATCCCTTCCAGTGGCTCTGGGATTCGTGTTTCCACGCCGTGATATGGGCCGAGCTCGGCGACCCGCGATCGGTGATCGAGCTGCGCACGGCGTTGAGCGTGCAGAGTCCAGATGGGTTCGTGCCACACATGAACTATGTCCGCGATCGGTCGGCGCACGCTTCCCTCTGGGGGAGAACGGGCGCGTCGTCGATCACCCAACCGCCGATGTACGGACACGCGATTGCGTCGCTGGTGCGCAAGGGCGTGGACGTTTCCGAGGAGTTGATCGTTCAGGCGATCGATGGCCTCTGGTTCTTGCTGCGCTCTCGGCGTCGGACTCTGTCTGGGCTGATCGAGTTGTGCCATCCGTGGGAGTCCGGTGCCGACGACAGTCCCCGCTGGGATGATCTGTGTCCGGGTGGTTTTGATTTCGATCGTTGGCAGGCACATAAATCGTCACTGGTGGGGTCGATCCATCGCAACGAGCACGGATCTCCAATTCACAACGATCGATTCGCGGTCGGGTCGGTGAGCTTCAACGCGCTGATCGCGTTCAACGCTTTCGAACTGGACGAGGTGCTCGGAGTCTCCGAGCTGCGTGACGCCGCCGAAGATCTGGTGGAAGCGCTACGCACGCGTTGGTCCGACGAACACGCGACGTGGAAGGATGAGGGACCGATCGGCCACCGTTCGGGTGCTGCGCGCAGCCTCGATGGCTTGTTGCCGTTGCTCGTCGAGCGCGATGAAACGCGCGTTGCCGCGGTCGTCGATCAGCTCGTCGACCCAACTCAACATGGCGGCGCTTTCGGTCCTTCCGGTGTCCATCGTCAAGAGGCGACCTACGCGGCGGATCAGTATTGGCGTGGCCCCTCCTGGCCACAGCTCAGCTACCTGATCTGGCTGGCGCTGCTCAGGGCTGGACGTGTCGACGAGGCTGTCGCCGTCGCAGTGGGAACTCAACGCGGCGCGGCGCGCTCCGGGCTGGCCGAGTACTGGCATGTCGATACGGGAGAGGGGTTTGGCGCGATTCCGCAGTCATGGGCTGGATTGGCCATCGTCATGCGCTAGGCGCATTTTCGGCCTGCCCATCGTCTCGCGCCGTGTAGGGCGGCCAAGAGTGACTCAGCGGTTGGTGCCTCCGGCACTGCCAACCGCCAGGTCTTCGCCGACGGAGCTCACCCAGCAGCGCACCCCGCGATACGAACGCGCCTCATCCTCGAAGTACTCCTGGGTGGGACTGTCGTAATCGACCTCGAAGACCGACTCCTCGTACGGGACTCCAATGAAGGTCTCGAAAGACCTGTAGCAATACTGCAACGCCCAGGCTCCAACCTCGTCCTCGCCGGGGTATCGGGCGTCGCTCTCGGCCGGATAGGTAGTCTCGGCGAAGAGTTCGTTTTGGTGGCCAAGGTCGCACGGAATCCGCAGAACAAAATCGACGATGCCACTCCCGCTGGTGGTCCGCCTGAGGTTAAAACACTC
>JADFOM010000037.1 GCA_022562835.1 Acidobacteriota bacterium
AACATCGCAGACACCAACACGGGAACTCTTCGGCCCAAGGGGCCTCGGGAGTTCCTTCGAGTTGCTCGCTAACGCTCACAACATCGCAGACACCAAAACCGCAGAACTGCGACCTACCGGCTACACACGGGTCAGCAGGCGGAGGGAGCCGACCACAGCGGTTTCGGTGAAGTTACCCGAGGCCAACGCGGGAAGATAGATCTGCTCATACGGCGGGCGGCCTCCATCGTCGGGATCCTTGAACACATCGTGGATCGCCAACAGTCCCCCGGGACACACCTTTGGCGTCCATAGCTCGAAATCCATTCGGGCCGGTTCCTCACCATGCCCACCATCGATGAACAACATTGCCAGATCGGTCTGCCAGTTGTACGCGATGCGTGGCGAGTCCCCTACCAATGCGACCACTGCACCTTCCAGACCAGCGTCGAAAATCGTCTGTCGAAACCGAGGCAGCGTGTCCATGCGTCCGGTCTGGGCGTCGACAAGATCGGGCTCATGGAAGTCCCAACCCTCTTGGTTCTCCTCCGATCCCCGATGGTGATCGAGCGCGTACAACACTCGATCCGTATCGATCACTGCCGAACCGAGATATACGGCGGACTTACCGCAGTAGCTGCCGACCTCTAGCACCGGACCGTCGACGGATAGGTTCTTCGCCGCTTCGTGCAACGCAAGGCCCTCGTTGGTCGGCATGAATCCGCGGGCGGCTTCGGCTTTGGCAAGCATCTGAGCATCCATCGCAGCGAGTGTAGGGAACAGCTGCCGCGGTTCTAGATCTCAGCGGGCGGTACGCCACATTACGCGCTCCAATACGACAAACTTCACGATCCAGACCACACCGAACGCCGCGACGCTGGCAACGTTCACCATGATGTCGGCTTCGAAATTGCGTTCGGCATACCCCACGGCCAACGTCGACAGGATCAAGCCAGTGACCGCCAACCCCCAGAAAGGCAGAACCTCGTTGAGCATCGAGTGTGCTCCGTTCTGGCGCCACACCCACTTACGGCTCAGCTGGTAGGCCGGTACAGCCGATCCAAATACCGCTAACAGGTTCGAGACGACCGCGCCCCAGCCGATCACGGCATGGAACATGAATAGCAGGCTTTGTCCAACGACCAGATTGATGACCGACACGCCGCAGTACCGCATCATCTTCTGGCTCAGCGCGTCGCGCGAGTCTGGCTCTAACGGCGCGCGGGTATCGGTGGTCGACATCAGATCCCATCGACAGTTTCACGCCGAAATCCACTCGCTAGCGCCGGATCATGACGCGCCCTGCCGCCGCCCAGATGCCGAAGCGTTGTCGGCTAGCTACTCGGCAGGTACGAACTCGAGCACCTGCTGGAACGTCGGACGGTTCGTTGCTCGCAGGGTTTCGGGAATGAGACCCGGCGCGAAGTCGATGCGTAAAGCCTCTGAACGCCATTGGGACGGGTCATCACCCTGTTCGGCCGCCAGCTCAGCAGAGATCTTATCGACGACACTCCACAAGGAATCACGACACACGTCTATGTCACCACCTCCGCAATACTGGAGGTTGAACGGCCCCTCAACATCATCGCCGAGCAGAGTGCGCAGGTCCTTGTCGACGATGCTCTGTCCATTGAGTCCAGAGAGGCTGCGGGCTTCGAACACGTGCGTCGTCAGATCGCCGAACACCGGCCGCACAACCTCTTCGGTCAGCGCGTTCCAGAGTGCGTCAAGAATCGTCGGACCAGCATCATCATTGAGTCCGTCGTCGTCGGCATCCACCTGGGGGGCCGCATCGGCGAGCCATGCGTCGAGCTCCTGGACTACCGCTCCCGCCAGTTCGCTTGGCGCGTCGCCACCGGCGAGTACCTGGCTGACAACATCCCAGGCACCCGAGCCCGGGCTACGAGTCGCCGCCTCGTTCATCACGCCGACAACCGAGGCCAGATCCGCCTCTTCTGGGAATGGCTCGAACATCTCGACCCGATGGACCGAGCCATACGAGTTGGTATCGCCATGCATGAAGCCCGGCGCTGCTTGGTTATTCCAATTGAGTAGTCGTCCCTCGGGATGGCCGACCGCGTGGGGATGTTCGTCGCGCTCGAGGAAGCCCTCCCATTCATAGTCGCCGCTGCCGTTCGTCGGAAGGCGGCGATCGAGGCCGGCGGCTCGCACCGGCAGGTACCCAGAGGAGAAGAACGACGATTCCTCGCGGTTGACGTATGACCAGTTGAAGGTGAAGCCGAATTCATTCGCTACATCAAAGAAGTCCTCCGAAGTCTCGGCATCACCTTCGGTCATCGACTTCAGCGCCGCCAGGTTGAGACCGTCACGACCGAAGGTGGACCGCTGACGGGTCAACGCAACCGGCTCACCATCGGTTGTGGCGGTGCCGATGAGCGGGCCGTGCACCGACTGCGGGAACGCGATCGGCACACCGTTGAGAGTCCCGGCATCAAAGACTTCGAACGGAATACATTCGCCCTCGAACTCGTAGTGATCGGATTCGATCGTGGGTGCCGAGCCCTCAGGATCACACAACGTCTCGGCGAACACGTCGCGTACATCGTTGCCGGCGGAGGTCAGGCTCCACGCATAGTCGGTAGTCCGGCCAATCAGCAGGTACATCGACAGACCCGGCACGGCCGCCCCCTGTGCTTCGATGCCCGGCGCACTCAGGTGAATCTGTTGCACGATCTGGGGGTAGTAGTAGCCGAGCTGAGGTCCCATGACCGCAAGTGATGTGCCGTTGACCGAATGCTCCGGGTCGACCATCAGCCAGTTCGATGCTTCACGTCGCGGCACCGGCCCCGCAGATCGGTACAACACGTCTTCGTCGATGCCTTCGACAGCGGCTGCGCCCTCTTCGTCCTCGGTGGACTCGGTGGACTCGCCATCTCCCTGGAGGGGATCGAACGAGGTGATCGATCCTGCATCGAGCTGCACAGAACCCGTCACCTCACCGCCGGTGAGGACGGGATAGTCGAAGCGCGTGTCGATCGTCGTGGGTGCCTCGGGATCGTCGAACAGCATGACGTCATCCCATGCCTGCCTCCCGATCTCTTCGCCGAGACCGTCTTCGATCACCGACAACAAGTCGGAGTGATCGGCCTCAGCGCCGCCCCCCGCACCGAAGATCGAACCAATAAAGGCAGTGACGGCGATGACGTCGTTCACCGTGGCCGGCTCCTGGTCGATCTCGTTGGCCTCCCAATAGGCGGTCAAACCGTCGGCGTAGGCCTGCGCATCGGCCACGATCTCCTCGCCCTCTTCGCCATAGGTCTCCACGATCAGATCGACCTGATCGGTGACGAGCTGTTCGGTTGCCTCGCTGGGAATGAACTCCTGGGCACTAGTGACCAGGCTGAAGGGATCGATACCGGGGATGTCGGCCACAGCGGCCCTCGCCGGACCCCGACCCAACTCCACGAGCAGACCGCGGTCACGCGCGGTGACCCAACCCGCACCAAACGCCATGTCTTCGCGGGTCTCTCCGGTCACATGGGCTACACCGAACTCGTCGTACACGATCGACGTGCCTTCGCGTGGCGTCGGCTCCTCGAAGGTTTCACCGATGGGCGCAAAGTCCTCTGGTAGGAACAGCTCCTCGATGTCCTTGTCCGTTACATCGCCGCGCAGCGGTGTGAGCCCGTCATACAGCGGGAGTTGGTCGAGCGTGTTCTCGTTGGCCGGAAGACCGCCATAATTGCCGGGCGGCAAGATGTAATAAGCACGATCCTCGGGCGGCTCCGCGCCAACCGCGACGGTGGTACTCGATTCGGACGCACCGGTCGTGGTCTCCTCGGTGGACGAGTCATCATCCGAGCAGGACGCCGCAAGGACCGCCAGAACCGCCAGGGCTGCAACAAGTCGGCACAGACCCCAGCTTCGCGTCGGTCCGGTCGAGCGCCTGCTGGAACGCTCGAGGAGTGGCAGTTCCCTTGTCATACGCGATTCACCCTTTTGTTGCACCCGACGAAGAACAGATCATACGCCCTGAAAATCATGGTCTGTCATCCTTCCGATCCGCCCGTTTCGTATGGGCGGCGCACATCGTGTCGCTGTATCCGGCATATTGGTGCCCAATGAACCAAGCGCTCGACGACGTCTCACCCCACCTTGACCTCGAAGCAATCGAGGTCAACATCTTTCGTGGCGATCACGCGATGTGGTTCCACCGCCCATTGCGAGCCGCCCGATGGCTGCTCCGTGACCAGTGGACAAGGCCGAACCTGTGAGGGCCCTGGTCGTAGCGATTGCGGCAGTGCTCATCCTCGTCGGCTGTAGTGACGACGACACATCTCCCACGACGGAGCCATCGACTACACCCGACACCGTGGACCTCACCGAGAGCACGGCCGAACATCCGGCCACCTCCGCAAATACTGACTCATTGCAGGACGTCACCATCTCCACCAAGACGGTAGCTGTCGCCGACCAACCAATCGTGATGCGCCCTCATCCCGACGGCAGCGTCTGGATCGCTCAACGAACCGGCTCCATCGTCGAACTTGACCTCGACGCAGGCACCGTTTCAACCCCCGTACTCGATCTGTCCGAGGAGATCTCTACCGACGGCGAGCGTGGCCTGTTGGGAATGGCATTCGACCCCAGCGGGGAACGCATCTATGTGCACTACAGCGGGCTCGACGGCGCTACAAACCTCGTGTCTTTCGCGTTCGATCCCGACGGCATCGACATGGATACACGGGCACAACACCTACTTCTCGAACAGCCATTCCCCACCCACAACGGCGGCGATCTTCACTTCGGCACCGAAGGCCTCCTGTATATGGCGTTGGGCGACGGCGGATTGTGGGGCGACCCCCAAGGCAACGGACAGAACACCGACACACTGCTCGGCTCAGTTCTGCGCCTCTCGGTAGACGGCACCGAGGGATACCAGATCTCCGAGGACAACCCCTTCGCCGACGGTGGGGGACGGCCCGAAATATTCCTCTACGGCGTGCGTAATCCTTGGCGTTTCGACATCGACGAAACGACCGGTGACCTCTGGATTGCCGATGTTGGACAGGGCGAGGTCGAAGAGATCACCCACCTAGGTGCTGGCACCAACTTTGGTCGCGGCGCGAACCTTGGCTGGGCACTGCGCGAAGGAAGCGAGCCCTACGACGGCGGCGAGTCGCCCGAGGATGAGATCGCACCAATCTTCGAATACAGCCACGATCGCGGTTGCTCGATTACCGGCGGATACGTCTACCGCGGCGACGCGATCGCGGGTCTAGAAGGGGCTTATGTTTATGCCGACTACTGTGAGGGCGCAGTCCACGCGGTCACGCCGGCGGGAGAGGACCGGGCGCTCGGAGCGGAGTTTGGACCTCGCGAGATCATCTCGTTCGGTGTTGGCTCCGATGGTGAGCTGTTCGTCCTTCAGGCGTCCGGCCCAATCGTGGCGCTCCTGCCCGGCCAGTGAGAATTTCGCTCTACGCTGCCGCGCTTGGTGTCACCGTCGTCCTCGCAGGATGTGCCAGCGATGATCGACCGGCGTTGGAACAAGCGGACGGGACCGGATCTACGGTCACGTCGGCAAAGGCGGCGGCCTCAACCGAAGCTGCTGTCGAGTCGATTCCGACGACCGAGGTTACGCGAGCCAATCGTTCGATACCGGCGCCGAACGGCCGCCGCCGGCCTGCTCCGCCGCGAACTGCCGCGGCAGCAGCCAAGGCCGTTGAGCGCACTGAATCCGCGCTTCTCTCACCCGACACTGCTGTCCGCCGGCTCCCAGATCTGGGCCATCTGAACCAGGTTATTTACCGCACCGCCGCAGCACATCCACAATGGCACGACAAAATCCGCTCGATTCTGCCGCCAGATCTCGTCACCGTGTTCAACACCCACATGGCAATCCGCAGTTCGTTGACCACCCTGCACTCTGAACTACCGACCAGCGTGCCAGCGTGGCAAATCATCGAACCCGAGCCGATACACGACTTGCTCAAGTACTACACCGAAGCAGAAGCACAGTCCGGCATCGAGTGGGAGTACCTAGCCGCAATCAATCTGATCGAAACCGGTATGGGACGTATCGACGGGCTCTCCTCGGCTGGAGCTCAGGGGCCGATGCAGTTCATCCCGACCACCTGGGACGAGGTTGGCGAAGGCGACGTTCACGATCCGCACGACGCCATCGCCGCGGCCGCCCGCTACCTGGTTCAGCGAGGCGGTCCGTCCGACATGGACGCCGCATTATGGGGATACAACAACAGCGACTACTACGTCGAGGCCGTGAAAGGTCATGCCGCACTGCTAAGAGCGGAGCCCGGCGCCCTGGTGGGCATCTACAACTGGGAGATCTACTTCTCGACACCAGATGGACTGTTATGGCTTCCGGTCGGCATGCTCAATGCTGAAGCCAGCACGGTGGATGAGTACCTCTCCGCAAACCCTTGGTCCGCACCGCTGTAGACGCGGATGGTGTCAGACACCGAGTGCACAACCGGTTCTGGACCCGTCGATATTTGCACCCGGTGTCTGACACCTCGTTAACACCTCATTGGCCCACGCCTACTCGGCCCTCGTCCAAGCCCTGAGCGAGACTGCTGGGATGACGAGCACCTTCAGGCTGGCTGACCTGCCCGTCCACCTCGGTTTGGGCGCAACGGTTGTTGTCCAGGAGCCGCACGACGGCTCGATGCGATGGTACGAACGTTATGG
Organism: Acidobacteriota bacterium; assembly: GCA_022562835.1. Classification (GTDB taxonomy): domain Bacteria; phylum Actinomycetota; class Acidimicrobiia; order Acidimicrobiales; family SHLQ01; genus JADFOM01. The sequence goes on from JADFOM010000037.1 coordinate 6,652, forward strand.
ACAACGCCACGCCGACGACGGCAACGAAGGCCGTCTGGTCTCTATGCATACGTTCACAGAACCGTGGGACACATGGGAGATGCACCCCAACGGTCAGGAACTCGTGCTGTGCCTCGACGGCGAACTGACCTTGCACCAAGAGGTCGACGGCAAGACCGTGACCGTCAATCTGAGTGCAGGCGAGGGTGCCATCAACGACGCCGGGGTGTGGCACACTGCGGATACGGACGGGCCATCCACCGCCTTGTTCATCACCGCTGGAGTCGGCACCGAGATCCGCCCGCGCTGAACTATCCACCGCTTTGGAGCTGATGTGGGACGACCGAACATAGAAGCCGAGATGACTCACCTCTCGAGAACTGACTCAAGCGACGCGATCGTCGAGGCGTTGAACCGCGATGGCGCAGTGATCGTCGACGAGTTTCTCCATTCGGACGTCGTCGATGCGATCAACGTAGAACTCGATCCCGTAATCGCCGCCGCGCCGACCTCGCGCACGTTCATCAATGACACCATCGCCGACTTTTTCGGCGATCGGACCAGCCACGTAACCGGTATCGCCTCCTACTCGCCAACATTTGCTAGCGAGGTGGTCTGTCACCCGATCTATGAGGATGTGTGCGGGGCGATCCTCGGTCCGTCGTGTGCCAGTTGGCAGCTCAACGTGGGTCACCTCCTGCAGCGCGGGCCCGGTGCCGAACAGCAGTTCATCCATCGAGACCAGGACGTGTGGACCTACCTCCCGAAACCTCATCCCGAGGTGGAAGTCGCTTCGATCGTCGCGTTGCGCGACTTCAGCGCCGACAACGGCGCCACCCGGATCGCGCTCGGCAGCCACCGCTGGGACCCAGACCGCTATCCGACAGACGATGAGTTGGTCGCCGCCGAGATGGCGGCGGGCTCTGCTGTGCTCTACCTCGGATCGACCTTCCATGCCGGTGGAGCGAACGTCACCTCGGACGAGTTCCGTCGCGGGTTTCACCTCAGCTTCGTGCTCGGCTGGTTGCGGACCGAGGAGAACAACGTGTTGGCAACACCTCCAGAGGTGGCGTCCACGCTCCCGCGTCGTGCTCAAGAGCTACTCGGTTACGGCGCCCACGATGCCATCGCTACGGGTGGGGGCTATCTGGGCACCGTCGACGTACGCGACCCGGTCGAACTACTCGCTAACGGCGAGCTCTGAGACCGCGGACCCCTAGTCAAAGCTGTAGCGATATACGTTTGTGTCGCGGGCGACGAACCCGAGTCGCCGATACAACCGGTTCGCGGCCTCACGTGACGGCCGCGACGTCAAGTCGACGGTTCGTGCACCAGCTGTTCGGGCGTGGTCGAGGGCGGCCTCGTTGAGCAGCGCGCCGACTCCCTTCCCCCTGGCCGACTCGTCGACGACGACGTCCTCGATCCAGGCCCGTCGGCCGGTCGGAATGAGAAACATCGCGAGGGTGAGACTTCCCACGATCCGGTCATCGTCGAACGCCACGAATAGGGTCGATGCCTCCGATGCACAGATCGCGTCGAGGGCGGCGCTCGAAGGCGGCGGATTCGACTTCGAGAGCTGTGGGGTAAGCCTGTCGAATGCCTCGACGAGCGCGTCGTCGACCTCGTGTGCGATCTCAATGCGAACCATTCCGAAAGGATAGACAAGCAGGCCACCGGCGCCGACACATCGTCCGCGTAGCTGACGGCGCCTGCGCGTCGGGTGCGGCGCCGGGTGCCGATACCATGCGCGCTGTGTCCGGGGAACAGCCACGCCAAGACGAACCGATGGCGCTCGATCACGTACGCTTCGATGCTTCGCCGGTCGAGCCCGACTCGATCGTCATCGCTGCCTTCGAAGGTTGGAACGATGCGGGCGACGCCGCCACGACCGCAGCCAAGGCGGTGATCGAGCAATGCAACGGTCGCGACTTCGCAGCCATCGAGCCCGAGGAGTTTTACGATTTCACAACGGTGCGTCCCCAGGTTCGTCTCGACTTCGAAGGAAGCCGGTCAATCCACTGGCCCGAGACACGTCTTGCGATTTGCCCTGCCACAGAGTCCCATCCTGCGCTGGTCGTCGTTGTTGGCATCGAGCCACAGCTGCGCTGGCGAACGTTCTGCGGCCAGGTCGTCGGCGTTGCACATCAGCTCAACGCGTCGATGCTCGTCACCCTCGGCGCGTTACTCGCCGATGTCCCTCACACCCGACCAACCGAGGTCTTCGGTACAACAGAGGACGACGTGATCCGCGGACGTACGAGCCTGCCATCGTCTTCCTATGAGGGACCTACCGGCATTCTCGGTGCCCTCAACACGATCTCTCATCAGCAGTCCCTTCCAACGGCCTCGCTGTGGGCTGCGGTGCCGTCCTACGTGCCAAGCGCCCCATCGCCAAAGGCCGCTATCAGCCTGATCAATTCGCTGAGTTCGCTCATCAAGGTTCCGCTTCAGACGGACGAACTCGAGATCGCTGCAGTGTCGTATAATCAGCAGCTCGATGAGCTCGTCGCCGAGGACGAGGAAACCACTGAATACGTTCGTCAGCTGGAGGAGACCTTCGATCAGTCGCCCGGCTCGACGCCGATCGTGACCGGTCCAGCGGACGCTGACGAACTCGTAGCGGAGGTCGAGCGGTACCTGCGAGACCAGGACTGACGCTGCTCGAGGCGCCCCTGCAAAGTGGTCGAATCAAAGGTTGGCGATGATCCACTCGACGATCTGATCAACGACATCTAAGCCGGTCGGTTCGTTGAACACCTCGTGGCGCATTCCGTCGTAGACGGTGCGCTCGGTCTCGGGTCGACCTTCGAAGATCTCCGACGCCGACGGCGGAACCAGTCGATCATCGCCACCATGTACGACGTAGGTCGGCACGACAATTCGTTTGAGGTTCTCCGACGTCCAACTCATCGCCTCGAACATTGCGCGACCGAGCCCTGCTGTCGCGTGAGTGCTGACCAGTGGATCAGCTTCATAGGCTTGCCCGACCGCCGGGTCGGTCGAGAGGAGATCGCCGCTGATCTCCGTCGGAATCTTCATGCGGGGTGCGACACGTCCCATGATCGGAGCGGCGATCTCCTGCCAGCGCGGTATGTCTGCTTCGAGAGCCGGACCGCTCAGGACCAGGAGATCGGTCATCGGGCGGCCACTGGCGGCATAACGGGCAGCAATAAGGCCGCCCATGGAGTGTCCCAAGAGAACCATACGGTGACCGAGCGGACGGATCTGCGCAAGTTGGTCCTCGACGTCATCGAGGTAACGCTCGAAGCTGTCCACGTGAGCCCGTCGCCCACCGCTGAGCCCGAATCCTCGGAGATCTATCGCTACAACATCGACGCCTGCGGAGGCGAAGCGTTGTCCGACATGTTCATAGCGGCCACCGTGTTCCCCTAGCCCGTGCAGCAACAACATCGAGGCGACGGCGTCGCCCGACGGTGACCAGCGACGGCGTACCTGGATGACACCATCTCGGGTTACGCCCTGGTCGATGTGAAACACCGGTTGGCTTGGGTCATCGATCACGGTGTGAACTCGGCTAGCCACGGTGGGTTTCGGGGTTCGTCGAACAAGGTCGGCGGCTTTTCATCGCTCAATGCGTCGTACGCATGATCTATCCACTCACCACCGCTCGCGAGCGGCTCGGGCAGTTCGTCACGGTGGAACCAACCAACGCCGGCACATTCGAGAGGATGTGCGTTTAGGACGCCGCCGATCGCCCGAAGCTGAAAGAGCAGCGAGTAGGCGGGGAAACGCGTGAAACCTCGACGAACGCCGTCAAGAACGCCAAGGAAGTTTTCGACCTCTGCTTCGATGCCGGTCTCCTCATGAACCTCTTTGACCGCTATCTCTGCTGGGGAGTACCCGATGTCGGCCCAACCGGTCGGGTAGAGCCAGACACCGCTGTCGGCTCGTTTGATCAACAGAAGTGCTCCGTCGTCGTTGCCGACAATCGCTCCGACGGCAACCTTGGGAGTTGCATAACCGGGCACACCTGAGCCGACTTGTTTCATCCATTCGGAGATGTGGTGCTCGGCGTCGTGGGGGTCGCTCGCACGGCTACGAATTTCGGAAGCAACCGCTAGTACCTCTTCATAACGCTCCCGTTCGTAGAGGCTCTCGGTGAACCCGAGTCCGGTACGCGCAATGCCAGCCAGAGCCTCGGACCAGCGAATCAAATCCGCCTCGGTGAGCACATCATCCTCCACACATCCCACACTAGCGGTCTCTCCTTCTGTTTTTCTGACCCTCAGAACGCCGAAAAGGGCACTCTAGGGGTCAGAAAAACAGAAAGACGGCCTCAGGTGGGGTCGGTCATGGTCGAGAGGAGCGCCCGCTCAATCTCTTTGAGGTGATCTGGATCGACGATCTTCGCGCCGTTGCGGTCACGCACGTAGAACGAGTCCACAACGTCGTGACCGAGGGTCTGCACGCGGGCGCCCACCAGGTCGAGACCCATCTCAGCCATCATGCGAGTCAGCCGATACAACACGCCGAGGTCGTCGGGTCCGACGACCTCGAGCACCGTGGAGTGTGACGACGTTCGATTGTCTACCGTCACCTCAGGTTCGACCGGGTGAGCTGTCAGCGCCGTGCTGCGCCGATAGGTCCTTGTGCGCTCTGCCACCCGGGCGGTTAGAGCCAAGCGGCGCTGTAAGGCGAGTTCAATCTGATCGGCAATACCGTCCCACTCAATCGCACGATCGACGATTGGCTCAACCCGCAGAACCTCCAGTGCCATCCCCGACTCACTGAATATGTTGGCTTCGAGCACGTTGAGCCCGTTGAGCGCCAACACACCGGCAACCCTGCTGAACACGCCGGGCCAGTCCGCAGCGACGACGGTGAGTTCGTCGGCGACTCCACGGATCACCGTGCGACCTTCGGCGAGCATCAAACGGTGTTCATCGCTCGGAAACGGTGAGTCCACAAAGTCGCTCGCTACGCCCCCGCCGAGTAGGTGGATGGTGCGATCGACCAGTTTGGACACCAGCCCGGCCTTCCATGAACTCCACGCCGACGGACCTGTGGCGATCGAATCGGCTTCGGTCAACGCGCCGAGCAGAACCACGGTTTGTTCGGATCCTGCCTGTTGAGCAACCGCCTCGATCGTGCCGTCGTCATCGAGATCCCTGCGGGTAGCGGCATCGGGCAGCAGCAGATGATGCTGTACCAACGCAACAAGGGTTGCGCAATCATCGTCGTCGAGACCCATCCGCGGGGCAATCGAGGACACGAGCTCAACGCCGACCTCGGTGTGATCACCCGGGTAACCCTTGCCGATGTCGTGCAGCAACGCGCCCAACACCAATAGGTCCTTGCGCACGACGCGTGCGCTGATCTCCGCGGCTTCCGCCGCCGTCTCCAGGAGGTGGCGGTCTACCGTAAAGCGGTGGTACGCGTTGCGTTGAGGCCTGGCGCGACACGGTTCCCATTCGGGCAGGATCTGAACGAACAGGTCCATCTGGTCGAGCGCCTCGATCGCATCGATCGCCGGCCGGCCGGTCAGCAACAGCGCCACCAACAGTTCGCGGGCGCCGTCGGGCCAAGGATCACCGATCGGTGGTGTGTATTCGCGCAGACGTTGGAGACTCTCGTGATCGATGAAGGCCTTCGCGCGAGCCGCCGCCAAGGCGACATGCAGCGGCAGCAGCGGATCGGATAGATTTGCGTTTGCCGCCACCCGGACCGTCGAGTCATCGGTGACGACGCCATCGCGTTCGACCTTGCTGGTTCGACTCCGTCGTCGATGCTTGCGGTCACGACGCACCTGATGCCAAGTCGAATCGGACACCCAAGCGATCGACCGCGCAGCAGACGCGATCGCCGACATCATCTCGTCGGCATCGCGATAGTTGAGCGCGTCGGCGACCTCATCTTGGACCTCAAGTCTCAGAACATCGTTTCGTCGGCCACTAAGACGGTGCAACTCGACCCGAGCCGCGAGCAACACCTCGTAGCCCGACTGCAACGTCTCTGCCGAGACCTCGAGGAGTCCGGGTTCGGCGAACTCAGCCCAACGCAACGCGTGGTCGTCTCTCATGCCGCCGCGTCCCAGCTTGAGGTCAGGTTCGAGCAAGAAAGCGACCTCCCCCGCTTTCTCGTGACGCTGCGCGACACTCTCGGCGACTTCGACCAGCCGATAGTCGGCGCGATCACGCCAATCCTCACGGGCGCTGCGAACCAACGTGGCGGTCAGGGATGCATCCCCGGCAAGATGACGCGCCTCGAGGAGGCTTGTGGCAGTCTCGAGATCCGCGCGGGCAAGGTCGAGCGTCTCGGTAAGTGTTCTCACGCCATGACCGAGCTTCAAACCTGCGTCCCATATCGGATACCAGAGGGCCTCCGCCACCTCGCCTACCTCCGCGTGAGGTTCGTGGAGCAACAACAGGTCGAGATCGGATTCCGGTGAGAGTTCCGCTCGGCCGTACCCACCGGTCGCTACGAGCGACAGGTGCGCATCGGGTGTGGCCAACTCGTCATAGATCGCCGCGAGCCATTCGTCGAGCGCGTCCGCATACCTCCGGCAGAACTCAACGCCCACCAGCGAACGATCCTTGAGTAGCGGCGAACGGGGGTCGGACACACCCGCGATTCTATTGTCGGCTGGCACTCGATCAGGAGTATGCAGATTCGGCGTGTTCGGTCTGGTCTAGACCGACATGCTCCGCCTCCGCATCGACCCTCAGACCAATCGTCGCGTCGAGCACCTTGGCGATCGCAAACGTGACCACGCCGCAGAACACGATGACCGATCCCATTGCGATGACCTGGCTGAGCAGTAGTCCCGCGTCGCCGAAGAAGACACCGTCGGTGCCGCCGACTCGGGCATCGGCGAAGAACGCAAGAAGCAGCCCGCCGACGATGCCTCCCGCACCGTGAATCCCCACAACATCGAGCGAGTCGTCGTAGCCAAATCGATGTTTGAGTTGGATCGCGAAGTAACAAACCACAGCGGCGACGAAGCCGAACACGATCGGCGAGAGTCCACCCACAAAACCCGCGGCCGGGGTGATGGCCACGAGTGCAGCAACCACGCCTGAAGCCGCGCCGAGCGTCGTTGCGTGCCCATCGCGCAGTCGTTCGACGATGAGCCATCCAATCATGCCGGCCGCTGCCGCAACGAACGTGTTGAGCACGGCCTGAACAGCCTGCCCATTCGCGGCGAGAGCGGATCCACCATTAAACCCGAACCAACCGAACCACAAGATCCCGGTGCCGATCATGACTAGCGGCATATTGTGTGGCGGCATTGCCTCGCCGGGCCATCCGTTACGTTTG
>JADFOM010000349.1 GCA_022562835.1 Acidobacteriota bacterium
CGCCCGCGGCCGGTCGTCCGCGATGAAGCCCCCGGTCGCCGCGAAGTTCTTGCGAGACATGATCTCCTCGGCTTCAACAGCGCGGTAGTCGTCGCTGGCGTGTGTAGCGCGCACCCGGTCGAGGTCGAGCGGTCGCCCCGACCCGTCCTCAAGTGTGCGTGGTTCGAGTTCATCGCGGACATCGGGCTCCGCGTAGTCGACCAGCCACGTCGGCCACTCCATGATGTGGGCGTCGGCATCATGGATCACCCGACCTTGTGCATACGGCATCAGGTTCCTCCAGCACTTCGTTGCGATTCCAACCTAGTGCACCAATTCAGCAGCAATTTCGGTAGGTGAGGGGATCGTTCCGACGTCGTCGCCGTATTCGCGTAGGAAGAGCTCGGTTAGCGTGGGAGGTTGGCTGGTCAACGATTCGATCCCGAATTGAGCGATGTGTCGCATCACTCGATCGATCGCACTGCTCTCCACCTCGAAGTGAAGGTGAGCGTCCCCCTGGCGGATCGCGTGAACCCCGTCGATATCGTCGAGCCCCTCGATCGGCTGGGTGGCCGCGACCGAGATACTCGTACGTGTCGTTGTGCGCAGATCGTCGAGGGTCCCCTGCTGGACGACCTTTCCGTGAAGGATGATCGTCACACGATCGCAGAGAGACTCGAGCTCGGCGAGAATGTGGCTCGACAAGAGTACGGTCCGACCCTCCTTGGCGATCTCGGCGATGGTGCTCTGAAACACCGTCTCCATCAGCGGGTCGAGCCCGTCGAGCGCCCGGGTCGACCCGAATGTCTTCACGATGTTGCGCATTAGAAATGGATATCGACATCCCTCGGCCTTCCGGTGGTCGCATTTTCGACTATACGTGTGCCAACGCAGATGGGCGCTGAGCTACGGCGCTCGGGGAGGATTCTTATGGGAAGGCTTGACGAATCGGTTGCCTTGATCACGGGTGCGTCACGAGGCACCGGGGCGGTGACGGCTCGATCTTTTGTCGAACAGGGTGCGGTCGTGGTTCTCGGCGACGTACTCGATGATCAGGGCCGCGCGGTTGCCGATGACCTCGGTGAAGCGGCCGTCTTCGTGCATCTAGATGTGACCGTCGAGGCCGATTGGGTCGCCGCGGTGAAATTGGCATCGCAGAGATTTGGTGGACTCGACGTTTTGGTCAACAACGCGGCGATTCTCGACGTCGGGGCAATCGTCGACATGGATGCCGAGCTTCTCTCGCGGCTGATAGCGGTGAACCAGATAGGGCCTTATTTGGGTATCAAACACGTCGTGGCGCCGATGTCAGCGCGCGACGGAGGTTCGGTAGTCAACGTCGCCTCGATCGACGCCATGGAGGGTTCAAACGGTGTCGCAGCGTACACGTCGAGCAAGTGGGGGCTGCGTGGCTTGACCAAGGCCGCCGCTATGGAACTGGGGCGACACGGCATTCGTGTGAACACGGTCTGTCCGGGCGCCGGCAGCGAGGAAATGGTGCGCCCGTTCGTCGAGGAGGCAATCGACCGGCTGTCCGCTCGTACGGAACGATTGCCGGACCGAGCGCAACGCCCGTTCAATCGCGAGGGAACGCTTGAGGACGTCGCAAATGCAATCGTGTGGCTGGCTTCCGATGAAAGTTCCTATGTGTCAGGAATCGATCTCGTCGTAGACGGGGCCTGGACGGTTGGCAAGATCGAACCCGGCGCCCCTTTCTCCTAGCGGCCCGATTGTCTTGCCAGCGGACGGCGGCATGGAAAATCGCGATGAGCTAAAGGAACTCGCCAACGACACGCCGCATTGGTTCACCGGTCATGAACAGAGGCAAATTTTCGGTGAACATCTCGTAGACCCGTTCGCCGTAACGCTCAGCGGTGGCCGAGCTGTGCGGCGAGATCGAGAGGTTCGGAGCATCCCAGAGCGGGTCGTCGGGTGGGAGCGGTTCGTTGCGAGCGACGTCGATGGCCGCGGCGCGCAGCTTTCCCGATTCGAGAGCGGCGATAAGCGCCGGCTCGACCACCAGGTGACCGCGCGCCACGTTGATGAAGATCGAGCGGTCGGTCATTGCATCGAAGGTCGCTGCATCGAAGAGGTCCTCGGTGTCACCATGACCGGCGGCGGAGAGGACGACGGTGTCGCATCGCCCGAGCGCATCGTGCAGTTGGTCCGGTCCGATCAGCTCATCGACATCGGGGTCGGTCATTCCCTCGGTGTAGGACCGGCGCACGCCGATCAACCGAGGTCCAAAGGCATGTAATCGTTTAGCGGTCGCCCGGCCAATAGCGCCCAGCCCGACGATGAGCACGGTTGAACCGGCCAAGTCACTGCCGAGCCACGATTGCCACTCCTTCTTGTCCTGAAGGGATCGGTGCGCGATGAAACGTTTGTGCACCTCGAGGATCCGACCGACGATCCAGTCGGCGATGGGCCCGGCTGCTAGGCCGGCGGCGTTGGTCAGCACGATGTTTGACCCACCGATCGATGCATGGTATTGGCCGACGCCCGAACCGATCGTCTGGATCCACTTCAGGTTTGGTGCGATAGCGGGTAGGTCGAGGGGTGCGTCGAATGAGATCAACATGTCGGCGCGTGAAAACGCATCCAGCTGCTCGTCAGTCAACGGGGTGGGTTCCCCGCGTCGTCGAGCCGCAGCGGGATCTTCCTCTCTCGTAATCCGTTCCGTACTCTCGATCTCGTAGGGCACTGAAAGCACGGTGAAGCCCCGAGCCTCGAGATCGTCGGCGTCTACGGCCGGCGACACCACGAAAGTGCTGATCAGGATGGTCAGATCGTTGGCGTTCATACAGCTCCCTCGATAAGTGCGGGCCAAAGGCGAGCGGCGGTCCCGCCTAGGTATGCGGTCCTCGCTGACTCGTCGAGCAGAGTGGTTGAGCGACGGGCCT
>JADFOM010000350.1 GCA_022562835.1 Acidobacteriota bacterium
CCGGTTGAGAGATGCGAGCGGTCCCTGGGGATAGCCCTTTGTGACCCGCCGACGACGGCTACCTCGGGGCGTGATTGAAGGATCGCGACGCAGCCCTCTACGTAGTCGGTCGGGATGATGCTGCGGGCGTCGACCCGACAGAGATACGTGCCGAGCGCCTCGGTTAGACCAATGTTCAGGTTCGAAGGGGTAGTCGCCTCGGGATTGCTGAGCACGACAGCGCGGTGCCAGTGAGTGTGTTCGAGTGCACGCCGAGCGACCGTTCGTGTCTCATCGGTCGAGTTCCCATCGATCACGATGACCTCGATGCGATCGGTGGGATAGCTCTGTCGCGCGACGGCCTCGATCGCCCGCTCGATATCGGTCACTTCGTTGCGCGCGGGGATCACGACGCTGACGAGGGGCAGCGCGTCGCTGGAGTCATCCAACCCAGCCTCTGCGAGGGGTCCAGCGGACCCGGTGGCCCGATCTGGGGTGGCGTCGGTGCTTTGTGCGGCAGGTCTGCCCATGTCGGTCTTTCGGTTTCGATGGCGCGCAACTCCATCGGCCAACGGGCACGATTAGTGACTCGAACGGGTCTCAGATTCGGCGTCGAATCCACAGCTGCTGGGACCTGGCGGTACTCGGTGGCGCAGCGCCCAAAAGATCAGGTAATCGCCAGCATCCGTTCGAGCCCGATCTTGGCCCAATAGGTCGTGTCCTCGTCGACCTCGATGATGTTGACGGGACGACCCTCGACGATCGATTCGAGGGCCCATGCCAGGTGCGGCGCATCGATCCGAAACATCGTCGAACAGGGACAGACGAGCGGATCGAGCGAGATGACAGTCTTGTCGGGTGTCTCGTTGTTCAGCCGGTTGACGAGGTGTATCTCGGTGCCAACCCCGATGGTGGCGCCCACTGGGGCTGCCTCGACGGCCTCGATGATCTTCTCTGTCGAGCCGACCTGATCGGCAGCGACGCAAACGTCATGTGAGCATTCGGGGTGCACGACAACTATCCCATTGGGGTGCGCTGCCCTGAAGTCATCGATGTGTTCGGTCTGGAAACGTTGATGGACCGAGCAGTGGCCCTTCCAGAGCAGAACGCGTGCTGATTTGATCGTCGCTTCGTCGAGACCGCCGAGATCGGCTCGAGGGTTCCAAATCGCCATCTCGTCAGCGTCAAACCCCATGTCGTAGGCGGTGTTGCGACCGAGGTGCTGGTCTGGAAAGAAGATGACGTTTGTGTCTTTGTCCTTCGCGAAAGCCCACTCGAGAATTGCTCGGGCGTTGCTCGAGGTGCAGACAGCGCCGCCGTGCTCACCGACGAATGCCTTTATGGCCGCGGAGGAGTTCATGTAGGTGATGGGCACGAACTTGTTGATATCGGCGACCGCAGCGATCGACTCCCAGGCCTCTTCGACTTCGTCTATGTCGGCCATGTCTGCCATGGAGCAACCAGCGTTGAGATCGGGTAGCAGCACCTTCTGATCGTCGCCGGTTAGCACGTCAGCGCTTTCGGCCATGAAATGCACTCCACAGAACACGATGTGTTTAGCCTCGGGGTGTTCCTGCGCGAGTTGGGCGAGTTTGAAGGAGTCGCCGCGGGCATCTGCCCATTCCATAACCTCGTCGCGCTGGTAGTGATGGCCAAGAATAAATACCTGGTCACCGAGCGCTTCTTTTGCGGCAACGATCATCGATGCGAGTTGTTGCGGCTCAGCTTCGGTGTAGCGCTCTGAGATCGGTCGCTGGATGCGCAACATAGCTGGCTCCTGTGTCCAAATATCGACTTTTCGCAGCGGGGCAGCCGGGTCGCCTCTCCCACATACAACATCGGTATTCGCTAGATCGCCGATAACTCCCGGACGGCGTGTCGTCATGGTAGTCCAACGTCGTCATGTGTGGTGAAATTCCGCGCCGTGCGGCGCACCGCCGAGGCTGTTCGTGGTCTTCTTGGCGGTGTGTCTCCGCCACCGGTTGGTCTCACGGCACAATGGGAGGGTGTTGGATCGCCCTAAGACGTCGAGCATCCCCGATACGCCCGGGTCGTATCAGTTCGCGGACGCTGAAGGGCGAGTGATTTACGTCGGCAAGGCGAAGAGTCTTCGCAGTCGGCTCTCGAACTATTTCCAGAACCCGGCGATGCTCGCGCCTCGGACCCGTCAGATGGTCGAGACCGCTGCGACCGTCGAATGGATTCAGGTCGCCAATGAGGTCGAAGCTCTTATGTTGGAACACACGCTGATCCAGCGTTTCCAACCGCGCTTCAACGTGCGCTATCGCGACGACAAGTCATATCCGTTCCTGGCCGTAACGATGGGGGATCAGTGGCCGAGGGCAATGGTGATGCGTGGAGCGAAGAAGAAAGAAAACCGCTACTTCGGACCCTACGGACATGCCTACGCGATTCGAGAAACACTCGACCTGTTGCTGCGCACGTTCCCGATCCGGACATGCAGCGACAACAAGTTCACCAATCATGAGCGGCTCGGCAGGCCGTGTTTGCTATTTCACATCGAGAAGTGCTCCGGACCGTGTGTTGGTGAGATCGACGATGCGGACTACGCGCAGCTCGTGAAGGAGCTGCTTTCCTTCCTCGAGGGCGACACCGATGATGTTGTCGACAAGCTCGACGAGGCGATGCGCAGCGCGGCCGCCGATCTTGAGTTCGAGCTAGCGGCACGTCAACGAGACCGACTCGACAGCGTGCGCAAGGCTATCGAGAAGCAGCAGATGGTCGGACCGCGTTCTGAAGACATCGATGTGATCGGCATTGCTGACGACGAACTCGAGGCCGCTGTACAGGTGTTCTACGTCCGCAAAGGTCGGGTTATGGGCCGACGGGGCTTCATCGTCGACAAGGCGGAGGAGCTCACCTCAGCCGAGCTTGT
>JADFOM010000351.1 GCA_022562835.1 Acidobacteriota bacterium
TTGGATCGGGATACCAGCCCGCCTCACTCGTCATATGCGCTCCTCACATCGTCTCATAGCCACCGGCGTGCACCGAGCGGAGGCGGTTTCAGGCGAGTATCTCGTCGGGTGCTGCCTCTCGAAGGTATCGCAACCGCACAACAGGGATGACCCGGCCCGCCTTCGCTGCGTAATCGTTGAAAAAGGGCCGATCCTTGGTGAGCGCTTCCCACACCGCCTCACGTTCGTCACCCTCGAGGGTCTCTGGTTTAACCCAGAACCACGCGGAGCGTTCACGAATCAAGACCTCGGGGTTTGCTGCGGTATCGCTGATATTGGTGTACCAAGCGGGATTCGTGTGGTTGCCCCCATAGCTGGCGCAGACGATGCGTTCGTCAGCGTCGTCTTCCCAGTACGGCAAGACGACTTTGTGCAATTTGCCGGAGCGACGTCCGACATTGTGCATTAGCAGGTGTTTCATTCCCGCTGCGGTCCACACGAGGTCGTCGTCCATCGTCTCGAGGGCTTCCACATGCATCTTTGTAATGTCTGGTATATCCGCGATATCGGGTGTGTCGAACGGTTCGTTTCGCTGATCTCTGCGCATTGGCCTCAGCGTAGCCAGCCACGGTCGGCGGCGCCCCGCGCGGTCGGGGCCGGCAGCGTGGGCTGCGGCGGCCCCGACCGAGTTCTCAGTCGTTCGCGAACACGGCGTCGTCGCTCTCGTCGTTGAGCAGCATCCACACGCCAGCGCCGATAATTGCGCCAATGATCGGCAGAATGATGAACGCCCAGAGCTGTTCGAGCGCCGCGCCTTGGGCATAGACAGCCATTCCGAGACTGCGGGCAGGGTTCACCGAGGTGTTGTCGACCGGGATCGAGATGAGATGTATCACGGTGAGGGTGATTCCGACCGCGAGACCGATCGCACCGGGCGCGAACTTCTTGATCGTCGTCGACAGCACAACGAAGACCAACAAGGCGGTCAACAGCACCTCGACGATCGCCATCGAACCAAAGTCGAAGAACCCGAACTCGGCGGTCCAGAGATTGGCTGCGAAGTTGTTTATTCCATTATCCGCGACGGGCGAGAAACCACCCGGTGCCCCCCGGGCGATGAGGAGCACGATCCCGCCGCCTACGACAGCACCGATCAACTGGCCAAGGATGTACGCCGGCACGCGTGCCGGGTCGACCTTCTTGGCCGCTACCAGGCCGATCGTTACCGCTGGGTTGATATGACAACCTGAGATCGGCCCGATCGCATAGGCGGCAATCAATAGGGCGAACCCGAAACCGAGGGCGATCGCCAAACCGGTCGCGCCGCCGAGCCAGTCGGTCTGGTTGGCAAGAACAGCCGTGCCCGGACCACCCAACATTAGGATAAATGTTCCAAGGGCTTCGGCACCGACGATCTTTCCGTCTTTCACTGGTTCTCCATGGGTCGCGTGTCACAGCACCCCGCCCATCGGGAACCGACGATTTCTCCTCGGCTCGCAAACACTAGCACTCGAGCTAGCGACACAAAAGAGGTTCGTTTGCCTGAACAACCGCCCATCGTCACAACGGTTTGAACTCGAAGACGTCTAGAGCTGCGGGAGAACCCGATCGGCGATGCAACGTAGATTCGTCCAGGCCAACTCGGGCGGACATCCGCCGACCAAAGGCTGAAGCGCCAGAGGATGACCGCTACGGATCATTGCCACGGCCTCGTCGGGGTCGACGATGCGATACGCACCGTTCTCGGAGCGCAGTGCATCGACCGTGTCGGCGTCCGAACGCGAGACCGCGACATGTTCGGTGCCGAGCCAAGCTGCGTACGCCCGGGCGTCGCGCAGCATGTAGGGTCCGAACTCTTCCCACGCGGCATCGACATCGTCGGCGACGACCACGGTGGTGGGCATCTCCGATGACGGAATGAACACCATCGAAGGTTCATGGCCAGCCGCATGCGCCGCCGCGATGTATACCTCCTCGAGTTCAGCGTCCCCGCCCTCGGCGAATACACCTAAACCGAATCGGCCTGCCCGTCGCATCGCCGCAGGTGAATGACCCCCATAAAATATCATGGGACCATTCGGAGAGATCGGCTTGGGGGTGATCTCAACCGAGCGACCGTCGTACTCGAACGTCTCGCCGGCAAGCGCAGCCAACAAAGCGGCCAGCTTCGTGTCCATGAGATCACCGCGACCGTCGAGGTCAACGCCAAACATTGCGTATTCCTCCGGCCGATAACCGAGACCAATCGTGTACGTCACCCGCCCGCCCGAAACGATATCGAGCACCGCTATGTCCTCGGCCAGTTTGATCGGGTCATACAGGTTCAGCAGCAGCGCACTGATCGAAATCGGGACCGAGCTGGTGCGCGCCGCCATCGCAGCAGCGAGAACAAGCGGCGATGGCAAATACCCGTCGGGAGAGCGATGGTGTTCGGAAACGACGATCGACAATGCATCGTGCGCGTCCGCCCATTCCGCCATGTCGAGCGCTGCGGCGTAGAGCTCGGCGATCTCTGCGGGACCGTCGGTGGGTGCACGCATGTCGAAGCGCAGAAGGAACATGTCAGGCCTTCAGGAAGTCAACTATGGCTGCGGTGAACGCGTCGTTGCGGTCGCCCGCCACCATGTGCCCTGCATTGGACACGTCGACAAATCCCATGCCGGGATGGCGCTTTACGAACTCCCGTGCTCGGTGCTCGCTAACCAGATCACTCATCCGGCCACGAACCAGCATCTTCGGCACAGAAATGTTTTCGACACAGCGCTCGAGCCGGTCGACATCGGTGATCTCCGACGGCGTACCTTTTTTGTATATCGCCATACTATCGTCTCCTTAAATTATGTTCATTGTCCTACACTTTTGATTTTTCCAATCAATGCGCGTGCATC
>JADFOM010000352.1 GCA_022562835.1 Acidobacteriota bacterium
GGATCGCTGCCGTGTTGGTCCACAGCGACGTGAGCGTCGTCGTCAGCGAACCGGCAACAACGCGACGCGCCCTGGTCGAACGACTTGGCGCAACGACGGTCGACCCGTCCGAACTCGCCGTGCCCGTGATGCCGAACGAGCTGGTCGCCGATCCGTTCGATGCTGTAATCGAGTGCTCGGGCAAGCGACAGGCCATCGAGACCGGAATTGGCCAGCTCGGTCGAGCGGGTCGATTCGTCATCGTCGGAACCGGCATGGACTATCCGCGTCTGGACATCAATCGAGTCCTGTTGAATGAGCTGGAGGTGACGGGTGCGTACAACTACGACGCCGACGGTTTCGAGCGAGCGGTAGCGCTCCTCGCGCGTGGCGGATTGTCCACTGAGGTGCTGATCGAGCCAAATTCGGTGGGACTGCCCGACCTGCTCGATGCAATGCACGGGCTGGTTGCCGGTGAGATCGGTGGCAAGGTGTTGGTTACACCACGAAGCGAGGGGTAGAGCGCAATGAGTGATCGAGAGTTTCGGGGACCGGCACGCTTCAATCACGTGGCGATGAGTCTGACGCCTGAAGCGTTGAGCGAACAAGGTCGTAACGACATTTGCAGTTTTTACGGTGAGGTCTTCGGCTGGCAGGAGATTCCGCAGATGACCGAAGACAACAAACGGCTGGTGCTGAGTGTGCACCAGGTCGACCAGTTCGTCTTCCTCGTCGCGGACGACGAGCCGATGCGCGGGCCGCGACTCGACCACTTCGGCGTGTCGGTAGACAGCGTCAACGACCTGCGCTCGACGCTCGACAAGGCCAAAGCGTTGGCCACCCGCGATGACCGCGTCGATCTCATCGACTACCAGGTCGAGGATCACGATGTCCTCAAAATCCATAACTTCTATGTCGGTTTTCTGTTGCCCTTGATGGTCGAGGTGCAACATTTCGAGTTCGCCTGAGCGAATTGGTTTGAGTCCGTTGCGAGATCGATGTCCCTTGTAGCGCGAATCTGCGTGCCGATGGTCTCAGTGGGTGTATGGACGTGGACGAGCCTTGGTCGAGTTCGTGATCCCACATTTGTTGGTGGAGGTTGCTACATCTACGCGGGCGCATGGGCAGATGAATAGTCTGTACAGGTCTTGCCCCGAGGTCCTCGTGTAACAAACATCGCTTCTAGACTGGGCGGTCCGGCACCCGATAGACGAGGCGATGGACAATGCCCTACCCAGAACGCCGCATGCGACGACTGCGGCGCACTCCGGCGCTGCGTCGGATGGTCGCAGAGACGACATTGAGCACCGCCGATCTGATCGCCCCGGTATTCGTCCGCGAGGGCATCACCGAACCACACCCGATCGAATCGCTTCCCGGTGTCAGTCAGCATTCGCTCGACTCGCTGCGCGCCGAGGCTGAACGCCTCACCGGACTCGGCATCGGCGCAATGGTGCTGTTCGGAATCCCCGAACACAAGAACGCCGAAGGGTCCGAGTCTTGGAATCCCGATGGCATCGTGCAGGTCGCGCTGGCAGCGTTGAGCAAGGACCTCGGCGACGACATGGTGCTCATCGCCGATCTCTGCGTCGACGAATACACCGACCACGGCCACTGCGGAATAGTCGATGCCGAAGGCAACGTCGACAACGACGCAACACTCGAGTTGTACTCGCGCGCCGCGGTCGCACAGGTCGACGCCGGCGCAGACATCGTGGCCCCGTCGGGAATGATGGACGGCCAGGTCGCCTCCATACGCGCAGCGCTCGACATCGCCGCGTACGACGAGACGCCGATACTTGCGTACGCCGCCAAGTACGCATCTGCGCTCTATGGCCCGTTTCGCGACGCTGTGGATGTCACCATCGCAGGCGGTGGCGACCGCAAGGCGTACCAGCAGGATCCAGCCAACGTCCGCGAGTCGATGACCGAGATCCAACTCGACGTCGACGAAGGCGCCGACATCGTGATGGTCAAACCTGCGCTCAGCTACCTCGATGTCATCTCGCTCGCACGTGAGCAAGTCGATGTCCCCATCGCCGCCTACCACGTGTCGGGCGAATACGCGATGGTCAAGGCGGCCGCAGCAAACGGATGGATCGATGGAGACGCGG
This sequence comes from Acidobacteriota bacterium, assembly GCA_022562835.1. Classification (GTDB taxonomy): domain Bacteria; phylum Actinomycetota; class Acidimicrobiia; order Acidimicrobiales; family SHLQ01; genus JADFOM01. The sequence continues at coordinate 2,094 of JADFOM010000352.1, forward strand.
TCGCGATGGAACAGACCCTTGCGATCAAGCGGGCTGGCGCGGATCTGATACTCACCTATTTTGCAGGTGAGCTTGCCGAGGCCTTGAGGTCCCAGTGAGCGAACCCGAGTCGAACATCTTGCTCTTCGAACGAGCACGAGCAGTGATCCCCGGCGGGGTCAACTCACCGGTGCGCGCGTTCGGATCTGTCGGTGGCACTCCCTATTTCGTCGAACGTGGCGAGGGTCCCTACATCTTCACCACGCAGGGAACGAAGCTCATCGACTACGTCATGAGCTATGGACCCGCCATTCTCGGACACGCCGACCCGATGGTTGTCGAGGCGGTTGCAAAGGCGGCGCGCGACGGCATGTCCTACGGTGCACCGACGCGTCGCGAGGTCGAAATGGCCGAACTGCTGTGTGACCGCGTTTCCGGGTTGGACCAGGTGCGGCTTGTGTCGAGTGGAACCGAGGCCACGATGTCCGCGATCCGAGTGGCGCGCGGATTCACCGGCCGCTCAACCTTGGTCAAGTTCGCGGGTAACTATCACGGCCACTCGGACGCGTTGCTTGCCGCCGGGGGTTCCGGCGTTGCAAACCAGGGATTGAGCGGTTGTGATGGAGTCACCGCGGGCGCTGTTGCAGACACCGTCGTAGCCCCATACAACACGATTCCCACGCTCGACGACTCCGTCGCTCTCGTGATCGTCGAGCCCGTCGCCGCCAATATGGGCCTGGTCGCTCCCGCAGAGGGTTTCCTCGAGGGGCTGCGCGCCGAATGTGACCGGGTT
>JADFOM010000038.1 GCA_022562835.1 Acidobacteriota bacterium
TCCCGTCGTGGTCATTTTTCCTAACCCCGAGTTTTTTTAGACCGGCGAGAATTTTTTCTGCGACGATCGACAGTTCCGCAGGATGTCGCACCGCACAGGAGGAGCACATGGTCTCATACCGTGTCATAGGCCAGCCAACACCCCGGACCGACGGCACAGAGAAGGTCACAGGAGCGGCGCGCTACACGGCAGATGTCCAACTCCCCGGCACCCTCCGGGCCAAAGCCCTGCGAAGCCCGTTGCCCTACGCCCGCATCATCCGCATCGATACCGCCCGGGCCAGGGAGCTACCGGGAGTCCACGCCGTCCTCACGGGGGCCGATGTCCGGGGCGTCCTCTACGGCAAAAGCTATCGGGACGCGACGGTGCTGGCCCAGGAGCGAGTCCGCTTCATCGGTGAGCAGGTGGCGGCGGTGGCCGCCGTGGACGAGGAGACGGCCCAGAGAGCCGTGGACCTGATCCAGGTGGAGTACGAAGAGTTGCCTGCTGTCCTCGACCCTCTGGGGGCCCTCCGGGAGGACGCTCCGATCCTTCACCCAGAGATGAACAGCTATGCTGGTCTGCCCCGGCCCCTGGAGAAGCCCTCCAACGCCTTCTCTCGAGAAGTCCGGGAGAAGGGAGATGTGGAGACAGGGTTCGCCCAGGCTGACCTGGTGGTGGAGAACACCTTCACCATGGCCCGGGTACACCAGGGCTACCTGGAGCCCCACTCGTGCCTGGTCTGGATCGACCAGCAGGACCGGGTGCAGGTCTGGGCATCGAACAAGGCGCCCCATAGCCTGAAGCAGGGCCTGGCCGTGGCCCTGGGCATCCCCCCGGAACAGGTCTGCGTGAACCCAGTCGTCATCGGCGGGGACTTTGGCGGCAAGGGAGCAATTTGGGACGAGCCCCTGTGCTACTTTCTGGCCCTGCGCACCGGGCGGCCGGTGAAGATGGTCATGGACTACGCGGAGGAGCTCACGGCCGCCAACCCCCGCCACCCAGCCGAGGTCCGCGTCACGACCGGCGTCAAGCGCGACGGCACGATCGTGACCTGCGACATCGAGGGCTACTTCAACACGGGCGCCTACGCGGCGTTCGTGCCGCTCGGCTTCCTGCCGGGCCCACGCCACGCCGTCGGCCCCTACCGCATCCCCGACGCCCGCGTGCGCGCCTACCACGTCTACACCAACAAGGTCCCCGCCGGACACATGCGCGGCCCCGGCGAGCCCCAAGCCATCTTCGCCATGGAGTCGCACGTCGACGTCATCGCGCGCACTCTCGGTCTCGATCCCGCCGAGGTGCGCCTGCGCAACGTGATCCGCGAGGGCGACGCGAACGCGCTGGGCGAGCTTTACCACGACCTGCACGGCGCCGAGACCATCGAGGCGGCGCTGGAGGCCTCGGGCTACCACGCCCCGCCGCCCGCCCCCGACGGCCCCGTGCGCTACGGCCGCGGGGTCGCCATCGGCGAGCGCGCCCCCGGCGGCGGCCAGACGCACGCAGCCGTGACGTTCCGGCCGGATGGCTCGGTCGTCGTCCACACCTCGATCTTCGACCAGGGTTCCGGCACGTACACGACGATCCGCCAGATGGCCGCCGACGTCCTCGGGATGAGCCCAGAGCGCATCGACGTCGAGGTCTGGGACACGCCGGAGACCGGCTTCGACAGCGGCGCAGGCGCCAGCCGGAACAGCCGCATGGCGAGCGAGGCCGTCCACGAGGCCGCGAGGGCGGCACGCGGCGCGCTCTTCGCGCTCGCGGCGGAGCTCCAGGGCTGGCCGCAGGACCGCATCGCGCTCGAGGACACGGTGCTTCGCCGGACCGACACGGGCGAGCGCGCCGAGCTATCGAGCCTGCTGGCCCGCGCCCGCGCGCCGGTGACCGGGAGCGCCGACTTCGACGACACGACGCACGCCCACGTGACCGCGTTCACCGTGCAGGTCGCCGAGGTCGCCGTGGACACCGAGACGGGCCAGGTCCGTCTGCTGCGGTTCACGTCGGTCCACGACGCCGGGCGCGTGCTGAACCCGATGGGCCACGAGGGCCAGGTGCGCGGCGGCGCGATGCAGGGCATCGGCTTCGGCCTGATGGAGGAGCTGGCAATCGCCGATGGGCGCGTCACGACGCCGTCGTTCGCGGACTACAAGGTGCCGAGCATGGCCGACATACCCCAGATGCAAGCCATCGCCATCGAATCGGACGGCGGCATCGGGCCGTTCAACATCAAGGGCATCGGCGAGAACCCCGTCTCCCCCGCGGCACCGGCCATCGCGAACGCCATCGAGGACGCCGTCGGCGTGCGCATCACCGACCTCCCGATCACAGCCGAGCGCGTCTACCGCGCGCTACGGGCCAAGAACCCGTAGGGGCGCGATTCATCGCGCCCGCACCCAGGGCATCGACACACCCAGAGTTCCTTGCGCGAGCGGGAAGTCACCGCTTCGTGCAGAATACGCCGTCAGCTTCCCCCGTTCGTACTGAGCCTGTCGAAGTGCGGACGAGCGCTTGCCCAAGACGATCGCCTCATGTGCAAGCCCTCTCTCGCCCTTCGAGAGCCTCAGGACGAGCGGCTCACGGGTCTACGTCGTGAGCTTGCTCGGCTCGCCCCCGAGCCGGCACGATGTTGCCTCTCTAGCGCCCCCCTTCCTGGCGGAGGCGTTGCCCCAAAGCCTTTTCCCGCACCCACGCACCGGAGGGGGAGTGCAGAGGGGCGGAGCCCCTCTGCCGGGGGCACGGGGGTGTCCCCCGTCGATGGCTATTTCTCCCCCTTCCTGGCGAGGAAGGGGGACGGGGGGATGGTCGAAACGGCTGTCGAGCACCGCCGCCCCCGGAGCGAACGGCGTGTCGGCGTCAACGGCCCCCCTACCCCGCCGCCATCTCCTCGACAAGCGTCGGCAGCTGCACGGCGATAAGCGCGGGCGAGCCGTTGCGCACCTGCTCCAGCCCCCGGCGCAGCGCCGGCCCCACCTGCTCGGGGTCGCTGACCTCCTCGCCGTACCCGTTCGCGGCCTCCGCGAGCTTCGCGAAGTTCGGCGGCGGGTCGAACAGCCCACCCTCGTAGTCGCCCGCCCCAACCGCCTCCCCGTCGGGGAAGGCGTGCTTGAGCCCGATCGTGCCCGTGCTGTAGGAGCGGTTGACGAAGACGACCGTCAGGAACGGCGCGCCGTAGTGCGCGGCCGACCAGAGCGACGCCAGCGGCGTGCCGAACATGAAGTAGCCGTCGCCCGTCGCGAGCACCACGTCGCGCTCCGGCTTCGCCATCTTCGCACCGAAGGCCGCGCCCGAGCCCCAGCCCCCCGCGCTGCCGCCGCTCTTGAAGTACGTGCCCGGCTGCGTCCGCTCCGTGTGCGCCCGCACGTAGATGGACGAGCTGAGCGCATCGTCCAGGAGGATCGCCTCGGGCTCGAGCAGCCGCCCGATCTGGTAGCCCACCCAGCGCGGGTGGATCGGCGTGCGCTTGCCCGCCTCGAGCGCCAGCGCCTCGCTCGCCTCGTGAACCTGTCGTTTGGTCGTCGCTAGTACCGACGGCGTCTTGTCTGCGAGGCTCGCCGCGAGGTCTTGTACCGTCGACTGTAGATCGTCCTCCTCGACGACTCGGTTGAGCAGACCGAGTTGCGCGGCCTCGGCCGCACCGAAACGGCGACAGGTTGCGACGAGTTCGATCGTTGCCGAGGGGCCGATCGCGCGTACCAGTCTCGGGATTCCACCCCACGCCAATGGGATGCCGAGGTCGACCTCGGGGATGGAGAACTGCGCTGTCGATGTTGCGATTCGGAGGTCGCAGGCCGCGGCGAGGACAAGCCCGCCGCCGACGCAATGCCCCTGAATCGATGCGATCGTGATTGCGTCGACATCCTCGAGTGCACTCGCCATGTCGTGGCCTGCCTTTGCGGTCCCCAGTCCATCGACCGTGACGTCACCGAAGGCGCCGAGGTCGAAACCGGCGCAGAACGCACGACCCTCACCGGCCACGACGATGATGGAACAACCTTGATCGGCGAGGTAGTGGGTCGCCTGGGCGATCTCGTCGAGGCAGCGCGGACTCAGAGCGTTGAGTACCTCCGGTCGTGACAGTGTCAGTTGGCCGATTCTGTCGGTGACGACTGCGGTCACCGTGTCGAACGTGGTCATGTGTGCTCCTCGACGCGATCCGGGAAGAGTCCGGCGAGGGCGGTCGGATCGCATACCCCGCGCTCGGTGATTATCCCTGTGACCAGCCTCGACGGCGTGACATCGAATCCATAATTGATGGCGTGGGTTCCATCGGGTGTGAGCTGGACCTTGGTCTCAACGCCGTCCAGCAGCCCTGTGATGTGGGTCACTTCGTTCGGGTTTCGCTGTTCGATCGGTGTCTGCGACAGGCCGTCGGTGCTCGTCCAATCGATCGTCGAGGACGGCATGGCTGCGTAGAACGGTATGTCGTTGTCCGATGCTGCAAGTGCTTTGAGGTAAGTGCCGATCTTGTTGGCGACGTCGCCAGTACGGCTGGTGCGATCGCTGCCGACCAATACCGCATCGACCATGCCATGTTGCATGAGGTGACCGCCGACGCTGTCGACCACCACGGTGTGCTCGACACCATGTTGACCGAGTTCCCAAGCCGTGAGCCTCGCTCCCTGATTGCGGGGCCGGGTCTCATCGACCCACACATGGATTGGTAGCCCGGCGTCGTGAGCAGCATAGATAGGGGCCGTCGCTGTGCCGTGATCCACAAATGCCAGCCAGCCCGCGTTGCAATGGGTCAAGACGTTCAGGGGCCGGTCCACCGAGGCGTGCAGAGCACGCAGGATAATCAGCCCGTGCTCACCGATGCGCCGACAGTGCTCGACGTCCTCGTCCGCGATGAAATCGGCGATCTGTCCGGCTGCGTGGACAAAATCCTCGTCGGGTAACGAGACGTCGAGTGAAGCGACGACGCGTTGGGTCGCCCAAGAGAGGTTTAACGCCGTCGGCCTGGCCGCGTTGAGTGTGCTGCGCGCCGCAGCTAGACCGGCCGCGCGATCGGTAGGGGCGTCCGTTGCGTGCGCAATGGCGGCGAGGTACATGCCGTAGCCCGCCGCTGCTCCGATGAGCCCCGCGCCGCGCACCGTCATGCCAGCGATCGCTGCTGCCATTTCGTCGACCCCATCGATCGTGCAGATGTCGAATGTGAACGGCAACAATTGCTGATCGATGGCCAGCACGCTGCCGGCATCGTCCCGCCAGATCGTCCGGTAGTGCTCGCCGTCGACATTCATTTCATCTGGTCTAGCGCATTTTGTCGACTTCTTTGCAGAGGAAGCCGTATGCCGGACCTATTGCAGAAAAATCTAGATGCGCGATTGAAGAAACCACTCAGTGTGGGAACCAAACAAGGTTTCGTGTCGTCTCATCGATAACTACGACCCCAGGAGAACAAGATGTCACGGCGCAAGAAAGTCTCAAGTCTGATAATTGCTATCGCACTAACCTTTATGTTGCTCGCCGTGGCGTGCAGCGGCGGAGGTAGCGATGAGAACTCCATGGCTGACGAGATGCGCGGCGAGCCTGATGGTGTTGCGGTGGGCGATGACCTCGTCGAGGAGCATCCCCGCAACCTGGGTGAGCCGGAACTGGCTATTGCTGAGCCCGGCTCGGTCAATCCCTCTCTCCCGCCCGATCCCTCGGTGGATAACTCCAACCTCGAAGACGAAACCCAAGACGTATCCAAAGACGAGGTGGAGCCTCCCGCGAAAGAAGATATCGATACCAACGTGGTCGTGATTGACGTCAAACCGCTCAATCTAAATCGCGACATCATCAAGACCGGCACAATGACTATCGAGGTAGACGACGTCCTCACGGCCTCGGCCGAGGCGGAGGCAGCTATCGAGGCGCTGGGTGGAGCGGTGTTTGGGCAACATACCGTTGCACATGAGACTGCGACCACAGTGTTCACATTCAAAGTGTTGCCCGAAGACTTTGGCAAGGCGCAGACGGCACTCGCCCAACTCGGTGACGTCGTCGAACGGACGGTATCGGTCCAGGATGTGACCGACCGGGTGGTCGATCTGGAGAGCCAAATCGCAACGTCGGAGGCCAGCGTCGCTCGGCTGCGGGCATTGTTGGCCAAAGCGACCGATCTCAACACGATCGTGCAGCTCGAGCAGCAACTGCTCGCACGCGAAACCACCCTCGAGACCCTGCGCGGGCAGCTTCGTACGCTCGACGATCAGGTTGCATTGTCGACGATCGTCCTAACGATTACCGAGGCTATTGAGCCCGCACCGATGCCGGCAATACAAATTGTCGCCACCGCTGTCGCGGACGGTACAACGGTGTGTCCCGGCGAGGAATCGCTGTCGCTGAGCGGCGACACCGACATCATGGTCTGTATCGAAGTCACCAACACCGGTGATACGACCCTTTCGGGCCTTGAGGTGTCGACGACGGGTGGCGACCTCGACGCCCTTGTCTTTGAGGTCGTTTCCGGCGACGAGACCAAGGTCGAACCGACCGACAAGGTGGTATTCGCAGCTACGACCGAAGTAACCGAATCTGCGCTTCTTACCGCATCGGTGGTGGCGACCTACGGCGATGAGGACACCGAGATCGTGAACGGTCGATCATCGGTCAACATCGACGTCGATCGGCCATCGACACTTCCAGGGTTCGCAGACGCGTTCGGTCGCGGCAGCGACGCAGTTGTAAGCATCTTTGGCGTCGCGCTGATCGCGATTGGTGTTCTCCTGCCGTTCAGCTGGCTACTGGTCCCCGCGGCTGTGGTATGGGCCTTCCGCCGCCGCAAGGGTGGGCTGGAAGCTCCAGCTGCCTGAGGGCACACGTTCTGGAATCGAAGCGGCTCGGTGTCGGTTGAATCGGGTGAGACAGACCCGCCGGCATCGAGCCGCCGACAGAACCGGAACCCGTCACATGAGTGCATCAGCTGAAGCCGTCACGTTCGCGAACAACAGCGGCGTGGCGCTTTCTGGTCTCCTGCACCGCCCAGTCGGCAGGCCGATTGGCTGGGCTCTGTTCGCCCACTGTTTCACCTGCGGAAAGGATCTCCGTAGCTCGCAGCGAGTCAGTGCGGCGCTCGCATCGGTGGGCATCGGAACCCTCCGATTCGATTTCACGGGACTCGGGGAGTCCGACGGGGACTTCGCCGACGCAAGTTTCGGCGGCAACGTTGCCGACATCGTGTCGGCGGTGAGTTGGATGAAAGACAACGGTCGGCAGGTGTCGCTCTTGGTCGGCCACAGTCTCGGCGGCACCGCTGTGTTGCGAGCCGCAGCGCAACTCGACGGTGTACGCGGGGTTGCGACGATCGGCGCACCAGCGGATCCAACTCATGTTCTAACCAGTTTCGGGGATGCGGTCGACACGATTGCTGAGCAGGGTGATGCCGAAGTCAGCCTTGGTGGGCGATCGTTCAATGTTGCGCAGTCGTTCATCGACGACCTCTCAAAGCACCCGCTGACCGAGCAGCTCGCTGCGCTGCGGGCATCGTTGTTGTTCCTGCATTCGCCCATCGACAACGTGGTGTCGGTTGAACACGCGGCTCGGCTTTTCTCTGCAGCCAGACATCCGAAAAGTTTCGTCGCGCTCGACAATGCCGATCATCTACTCACGGATCCTAGCGATGCAACGTACGTCGGTCAGATGATCGGCGCCTGGGCGAGGCCGCTCTTCGATGCCACTCCGCCCGAGGCGGGTCATCGTGACGACGTCGAGGTCTTCACGGGCGACGGTTTCGGAACCGACATCGTCGTACGAGATCGCCATCGTCTCCGCGCCGACGAACCCGCCTCGGTCGGCGGCGAGGACAGCGGTCCGGATCCGTACGAGTTGCTGAGTTCCGCTCTCGGAACGTGTACATCGATCACGCTGCGCATGTACGCCGACCGCAAGGGTTGGCCGCTCGAATCGGTTCGCGTACACATCCGCCACGACCGCATCCACGCCAAGGACTGCGCGGAGTGCGAGTCGACCGACGGCTACGTCGACCGCTTCGAACGCAGGTTGGAGCTGCAGGGTGATCTCGACGACGAACAGCGTTCGAGACTGACCGAGATCGCAGACCACTGCCCCGTGCATCGAACTCTGCACAACGAGGTGATCGTCGAAACCGTCCTGCTCGACGACTAGTTGTCTTGGGTATGTCGGGTTTCGGCGTAGTGAGCGATCACGATGTCGGCGAGCCCTTCGCTGCGGTACTGGGAAACCTGAACCTCGGGGTGGTTCAACACGATGCGTTGCTCGGCGCTAATGGTCTTGAGCCCGAAGTGGTTCAACAGTGCCTGGGTTCCCGTGACCATTGCATCGACGAGCACGGGGCGACGGTCCTCCAGTCGGCGGGGCAGCTCAATGTCGGGCGGGAGGTCGACGACTTCGAGTCGACCGCTCCAAGGCTGGAGTTCACTGTCGAGTGCGCAGCCGCTGCCATCCGCGATCGAGCGTAGTGACCACGACTCGAGCGTTGCCCTACCCGGCAGAGAGTCGAGCAACGCCGCGACATGTGCACCATGCATCGTCGCGACGATTCGGCCAATTGTGTGACGCTCCACAAAGCCGGTCGGACCCTGCTCGATATCGCCTCGTAGTGGCTTGGAGGGCAGGACCAATAGATGTGTTGCTCCAAGGTTCATGCCGCTGCGCCAGGGCACTTGTTCGGTCAGCCCGCCATCTACGTACTCTTCGCCGTCGACCACCTTCGAGTTGCCAGCGAGGACCGGAAGCGATGATGTTGCCTTCATGATCTCCGCGACCCGTTTGGGGCCGCCGGTCATCGAGACCACCGTCGTCGTGGAGTCGGGGTCGACCGGCGTGACCGTCGCGTACACCGAAATCGGGCACGCGGCGACGGCCGCGAGATCGAGACCACGCTGGGCGCAGGCCGTGTCGACGAGGTAGTCGAGATCAAGAGCTGGTCGCAACCGAATTAGTCGCCTCTTGTCGAGAAATGGCGGGCTCCGCAACTCCTCGTAGTAGAGAACGCTGCCTTCTGTCCCTTTCCCCGTGGCGAAGAATGCTGAGGCGATCGCGCCAGCCGACGTCCCTACTACGAAGTCGAAGCAATCGCGCATGCCGAGCTGTTCGAGGCCGAGCATCATGCCGGCCGTGACAACCCCACGCATGCCGCCACCTTCGACGACGAGACCGACGCGATTATCATCGCTGCGCTTCAGCGGTTTCGAGCCCTCCTCGAGGCGACCGAGAACGACTTCGCTCACAGCGGGAGTGGAGGAGGTTTTGGACACGGTGCCATCATCGCGTGTTCGGTCGGGCGTTGTGGACCACCGCGCGCGACCCGGATGGCTCGAGATCTGCCGGTACCGTCTGGGTCGTGAACGTCACTGAACGTCGAGGGATCGTTGCTGCTGCCATCGCCGTGACCATTGGGTTGATCATCGTCGTGATTGGAGTTCTGATCGACGGCGGTGGTGATTCGATCGATGTTGCTGGCCTTCCCGAACAAGCGACGATCCCGTCACCGACCGATCCGCAAGCCCCGGACCAACCTGGGCCACCTGCGCCAACACAGCCTCCTCAAGGCTCTCAGCCGCCCGGCGACTCCGTTCCGCCGGTCGAGCCTTCGGCTCCATCGACGACTCTGCCACCCCGTCTACCCCTTCGGCCAGGCGAAGGGGTTGAGGTCATCGCTGCGCGGTCAAAAACCCAGCCCGACGCTGTGCCCGCCGAGGTCACCTCGGCGCTGTTGCGCGAGCTCGGTTTCCAGGTCTCACCGCCTGCCGATCTGGAGTTGGTGGCTGACCAGGCGTACCGCTCACTCGCCGCGGGCGACACCGACATCTGGATCGCGGGTCGCTATCCGCTTGACGAGGACATGCTCAAGCAGGACTATGAAGATTCGACAATCGGCGACCTAGTTGCGCCTCTTGGCGAGCTTGCTGTCGAGGCGTCCAAGGTCGGACTTGCCATCGATCGCGCCACCGTTGACGAACTCGGCATCACGACGCTGCAAGGTCTGTTGGCTGATCCCGTCGCTGTCGAGCGTTATGACCGTGACGGAAATGGGCGACCGGATGTCATGGTGTGTCAAGGGGATCCGCGTTGCGATGAGTTCATCGATCTCCTCGACGAAGACGACCTTCTCGACGGCATCGACCTCGTCGACCAACCGTCGACAAATTGGGGCGATGCTGTGATCGAAGAGTTCCGAGCTGGGCAGCCGGTGCTGTTCGTGCACAGCGAGCCGCACTGGCTGGCATCTATTCTGTTGACCGGAGGCGACATCGTGTGGTTGTCACTCGGCACATCGAGCCCGGCCTCGGCCGAGATCGATTCGGGTGAGTGCAGCGATGATCCCTGCAGACTCGGCGCACAGGTCAACGATCTTCGCAGTGTGGTCAATGTCTGCTTCGTAGACGAGAACCCTGCTGCCGAGGCTCTTGTCGAGGCGGTGACCTTCGACCCACTCGATCTGGCGGTGTTCGACGCCGAGGTGAGGTCGGGCCGCGACCCATTCGGGGTGTCGGCCGTGTGGCTTGAGCAGCACCGCGCGGTGGTTGACCCTTGGCTCGCGGCCGCGCGCCTCGCGGCGGTCCAGACCGAGCCGGAGCCCTGTGATGGTGAGGGCGGGGCGGCCAATCCGGCCTGAGCGGTTTCATGCTCGGTGGCTAGGCTGTGAGAATGACATCGGTAGAGGCGAACGGCATCACCATCGAGTACGAGTCCACCGGCGAAGGACCGCCGGTCCTGTTCATCATGGGGCTCGGTGCCCAACTAGTTTCATGGCCACCGGCACTACGTGACCGCATTGTTGCGGCGGGATACCGCGTGATCTGCATGGACAACCGCGACATTGGGCTGAGCAGCGAGATGAGTGGCGAATTGCCGACGAAGCGACAGCTCGCCAGGTCGATTCTCACGCGACGGCCGGGCGCATCCGCCTATCTGTTGAGCGATATGGCGAACGACTCTGCCGGGTTGCTCGAAGCGCTCGGCATTGAGCGAGCGCATGTGATGGGTGTCTCGATGGGCGCGATGATCAGCCAGGCACTGACGATCGAACATCCCGACAAGGTCGCGTCTTTGACGTCCATCATGTCGAACCCCGGCGACCGCCGCAGCGGGGGTATTAGCGCGGCAATGCTGCGTTTTCAAGCCCGCCGGCCGGCGGCAACGCTCGAGAATGCGGTCGATTTGGCGGTCGAGAACCAGCTGCGCATCGGCGGCCCTCATGCCAGCGAGGCTGACATGCGCACACTAGTGACCGCCTCGGTGGCTCGGAGCTTTCGACCTGAAGGCGTGGCCCGTCAAACAGCAGCGGTCATGGCGAGCCCCAACCGAACCGAGGGACTCAGGTCGGTTACGGTGCCGACTCTCATAATTCATGGGCTGCTCGACGAGCTGGTCAAGCCCAGCGGAGGCATCGCCACCGCCAAGGCTGTGCCGAACTCCCGCCTGTTGATGTTCGCCGATATGGCACACGATCTTCCCGCACCGCGGATCGATGAGATCGCCGACGCCATGCTCGACAACTTCGACCGGGCCGACGCGCTCGTTGATGCCTAGGACAGTGCGGCGATGGCTGCGTCGTAGTCGGGTTCGCTACCGATCTCTGGTACGAGCTGGCTGTGGGTGACGATGCCTTGCTCATCGAATACAACGACAGAACGCGCGCACAGCCCTTCGAGCTTTCCGTCGACCAGCGCAACGCCATAGTCGCGTGCGAAGTCGGGGCTTTTGAAGGTCGACCCGGTCAACACATTCTCGATGTTCTCGGCACCGCAGAAGCGCTTCGCAGCGAAGGGCAGATCGGCAGATGCGCAGACGACCACGGTGTTTTCGAGCGACGAAACCCGCTCATTGAAGGCTCGAACGCCTGCCTGACAAGTCGCTGTGTCGAGCGATGGGAAGATGCTGAGAACCACGCGCTGGCCAGCTAAATCCGAGGAATTCAAGGGGCTTAGATCCACGGCGGTCAGCTCGAAGTGCGGCGCCCGATCACCAACGGCGGGAAGGTCGCCATTCGTGTTCACGGGGTTTCCGCCGAGTGAAATCTGAGCCATGTCATCAATCTCCTGATCGTGAGCCTGGGGTGAATCCCCGGAGCTTTCTACCCGATCGATGGAGATTGCGAAACCTCTCACCGTCGTTCGGGCATCGGGCGGGTTACCATGACAGCGTCTCAGCGAAGTCCGGTTGGATTCCGGCGCTGTCCCGCAACTGTAAAGCCATACCCCTCGGGGTGATGGACAAGTCAGGGCGCCTGAGTCGAATCAACTGACCAAGACCGCTCTCGCGGAAGAGCGCTTGGGCCGACGTTCTTTCGTCGTTCTGAGCTGTTTCCGACGAAAGGATGTAAGAACATGAAGTTCCAAAGAACCCTGATTGCGCTTCTAGCTGCACTGTGTCTGCTCGCTGCTGCATGTGGAGACGACGACAGCGGAGACGACAACTCTGCTGAAGCGACGACCACTGCATCTGCACAGGCCGATGAGACCACATCATCGGAAGCTGTGGACACATCTGAGAAAGAGGCCGCCTTTCCGCTGACCCTCTCGACAGATGACGGAGAGATCACGATTGAATCGCGACCCGAGCGCATTGTGTCCTTGTCTCCGACGGCGACGGAAATGTTGTTCGCCGTAGGCGCAGGAGATCAGGTCGTTGCCGTCGACGATTTCTCCTACTACCCCGACGAGGCACCGGTGCAGGAGGGCCTTTCGGGCTTCAATACCAACATCGAGGCCGTGGCGGGGTTCGAGCCTGATCTGATCGTTGTGCAAGCTCCGATCGAGGGCATGGATGTCCTCGACGTTCCAGTCCTCGTCCAGTTCGCCCCGCCCGATCTCGCTGGCAGCTACTCACAGATCGAACAAATCGGCGCGGCGACCGGCAATGTCGGAGGGGCGGCCGAGGTTGTCGCAAACATGACCACCGAAATCGCAACGATCGTGGCCGACGTCGATCCGTCGGCCGAGACCCGTACCTACTTCCACGAGGTCGGCACCGAGTACTACGCGGCAACTTCGCAGACGTTCGCCGGTGAGATCTACGCGATGTTCGGTCTCGAAAACATCGCGGACGCGGCTGACCCCGATGGAATGTTCGGGGGCTACCCCGAGATGTCCGAGGAGGCCATCGTTGCATCGAACCCCGACTTTATCTTTCTCGCCGACACGATCGGCTACGCGCAAAGCGCCGAGACGGTCGCGCAGCGTCCCGGCTGGGACCAGATCACAGCGGTGAAGGACGGCAACATCGTCGAACTCAACGATGACATCGCGTCGCGCTGGGGTCCAAGGGTCGTCGAGCTCGTCGCCGCGATCGCTGAAGGCGTGAAGATCGCCGATTCTGTCGAAGCTGGCTGACGAGCAGACGGTGACCATCGAGGTGAACGCCCCTGGTGGCTCCGATGTGAGCGACATTGGTGAGGTACGCCTGCGATGGTCGTGGATGCTGCTGGGAGCGGCGGGGCTATTGGTTGCGGTTGTGCTCGGCGTCAGTGTAGGTCCGACGTCGATCTCGCCTATCGGCGTGCTCATCGAGCTCTTCGATCGGCTCACCTGGTTCGACCTAGATTCGGGATTGACCCCTGCTGAGGCGTCGATTGCCTGGGAACTTCGGTTTCCCCGGGTCGTGCTCGGTATGCTCGTGGGCTCCGTGCTCGCCCTTTCCGGTGGCGCTTATCAGGGAGTGTTTCGCAATCCCCTAGCGGATCCGTACCTGCTCGGGGTGGCGGCCGGAGCCGGGCTCGGCGCGACGTTCATGATCGTCAACGAGATTGGTGATGGCCGCGGGTTCTTCGATCCGGTGCCCCTGGCGGCGTTTGGCGGAGCGATGTTGGCTGTTGCAGCGAGCTACACGATCGGTGTGCTCGGAGACCGCACCCGTTCGCCCACTTCGCTCATCCTCGCCGGG
>JADFOM010000039.1 GCA_022562835.1 Acidobacteriota bacterium
CTCTGGAGCATTTGAAGACTTTGGCGACGCTCGAATCATTGAGTGTTGGCCAGGCCAAGATCACCGATGCGGGGCTAGTCTGTTTGAAGGGCCTGAGTCAGCTGAAGCGGATCAGTCTTGAAGGCTGCCGAGGCATCAATGGGACTGGACTGCAGCATTTGAAGGGGCAGACGAGTCTCAAAGAGTTGGATCTCAAATACACAAGTGCCAATGACGCAGGCCTCAAAGGGCTAAGCGGGCTGACCAGTCTTGAAACGCTACGGCTCACCGGCTGCAGGGAAATAACGGATTCGGGGCTGGAACATTTGAAGGCGTTAGCCACTCTCAAAACACTAGAATTGAGCTTCACCGGAATCAGCGATGCGGGGCTGGCGAATTTGACCGGTTTGACAAGTCTGGAAACATTGAACCTTCAAGGCACAAAAGTCAGCGGCTCCGGTTTGGCACATTTGAAGGCCGCCACCAGACTCAAGAAGCTGACACTCTACGGCAGTAACATCTCTAACGCCGACATGGTGCATCTAAAGCAGCTCACTCAACTTGAAGAGCTAAACCTCGGCAAGACCGAGATCTCCCGCCGGTTGGCCAGCCTGACGGGGGCTCCGTTCATCAAAGTGGAGGCCAGCAAGTACACGGAAGTTGGATATTACGGCCGCGACGTCGAAAGTATGATCCGCGACCTGCTCGACGCCGCCATCAATCTGGTGACAGCCCGAAAGCGCACAGAAGTTGAGGAGCCCGCGAAAGAGCGCGTCGAAGAACGTCTGTTGGATCTGCTCGTGCCCCCGTCGGAATGGGAGTCGGACAACGACGACGACCGGGGGGACGAGAGCCTGAAGCGTCACGAGCGGACCCGCGAGAAATTTCGCAAGAAACTCAGGGCCGGTGAGCTCGAAGAGCGGATGGTCGAACTGACCGTCGAGCAACGGCAATCGCCCGTCCAGGTCTTCTCCAACATGGGCATGGAGCAAATGGACATCGACTTACAGGGCATGCTGGAGCGGATGATGCCCCGCCAGAGCCGCGTCCGGGAAGTCACCATCAAGGAAGCGCGTCGGATTCTGCTCGATCAGGAAACAGAAGCGCTGATGGACCGCGACGCCATCGACGTACTCGATCCCGGGTGGCAGCGGAAGTGGCGGAGTAACTTCGCCACGCTCCAGATGGCGGGTGACGCGGACGAGGACCTCGTGATGGATGGCTGGACCGACATCGCGCAACGTATTCGCCGGCGCGTCATCGAGGAGATGTCCAAACCCGACGCCGAGATTTCGCCCGACATCGTGGCGCAGGTCTATCTCGAATGCGACGACGAGAAGATGCAGGAAATCCGGGCCCGAGTCGACGAGATCGTCGAGGATCCGACGACCGCCGAAGCGCTCAAACCGTGGTATCGGCAGTTGTGTAAGCGTCCGTGCTTCCACGACGAGTACCTGCAAGCCTACAACGTGCCTACGTGTCATCTGATCGACACAGACGGCCGGGGTGTCGACCGGATCGATGAGACGGGGGTGTGGGCCAACGGTGAACATTTCGAACTCGATTGTGTGGTCCTGGCGTCGGGTTTCGAGGTTCACCTCGCGCACTCCGCGACCTACGAGACGGTCGGGCGCGGCGGGCTGACATTGTCCGAGCACTGGTCCGATGGCATGCGCAGCCTGCACGGCGCCCACGTTCACGGGTTCCCCAATCTGTTCGTCGAAGGGCTGAGCCAAGGTGCTCGCCTGATCTCGAATATCACGCACAATCTGGACGAGGTCGGACTCAACATCGCGGCAGTGATCGCCCACACGCTCGACACCGGGGTCGATGAGGTCGAGGCAACGGCGGAGGCGGAGCGCTCCTGGATGGAGTTGCTCGACACGGCGCCCGACTCTTTGCTCAGCAACCCGGATTGCACGCCCGGCTACTACAACAACGAGGGTCAGGACCCGACCCCGGCCGACGTGCGCAACGCGCGTGGCTACCCGGCGGGACCTGAACCATTCTTTGCCTTCATCGAAGCCTGGAGACGGTCGGGAGAGTTCGAGGGGCTCGAGTTTCGCGGCGGGAGGCGGGATGCAGGCGGCCAATGAGAGCACCATGTAGTACCGCCTCCTGGGAGCCTCCATCGCGGCTGACCCCGTGGCGGACTCGACCACACCCGGCATCGGCCGAGGATCCGATTGGAGAACACAGAGTGACAACTCATGAGAGTGCAGAGATATGGACGTCCCATGCTTCTCGAATTGCAGGTCTCGCGGATCTGGTCGCCGATACGCCGGTGGAGCTTGACGAGGTAAGCCTTGCAGAGGGCTACCGGCACCTAGCGCGAATCCTCCACATGGGCCTGCTGTCGGTGCACGACTACGGATCGACAACGGACCCGCACGTCTACTTGGCGAAGACGCCGACCCAGCTCACCGGTGGTGTCACCTCTGACTGCACGTACTACGAGTGCTTCTTCGACGGTGACCGCGCCTACCGGCTGTCCGGAACCCGAGGAAGTGCACCCCTTCTTGAGATCACGGTGATCGCGGGCAAGATAGGGATCACTGACAGCGGCGACATGATCGACTCGATCCGTGAGGACACTCTGTTCGTTGAGGGCGCTGGGAAAGATGGCCGCTTCGACGTCACGATGAGCCCCGACCCAAAGCCAGCAGATTTCGATGGGAATTGGTTATGGACTGACGACCCGAACCGAGGTCGGGCCACCTACATGATCATTCGCCAGTACTCGATGGATACCTCGAATCTTGTTCCCGCCAAGATCGAGATCGAACCGGTCGGCTGGGAGCGGTCTCGCGATCCAATCTCGCTTGGCGACATAGACCAGGCGTTGCGGAAGTCGGCATCATTCACGGAGGTGCTCGTTCGGCACTGGACGGCAATGTCCGCCGCGATGATCGAGCAGCTGCCGAACCAATTTCTGATCGTCAGCGGAGCTGCAGCGGAGGACGAGCCGATGCCGACTGGTCACCGATTCTCCACAGCGGGGTTCAAGGTCGAGCCGGACCAGGCATGGGTGATCACCATTCCGGGCATCGGCGGTAGTCCGTACGACGATGCCCCCTATTGGGGCCTTCAGCTCTGCAACTACTGGTTCGAACCTCTCGACTACGGCGACACGTGGGGGCACATCAACAAGGCCACCGCGACCTACGGCGAGGATGGCTCCGTCACCGCTGTCGTGAGCGAGCAGGATCCGGGTGACGTCGCTGACAACTGGCTACAGCTCCGAGGCCACACGATGGGAAGCGCCCAGTTCCGACTGTCACGGATCCGCTCGCCGCTGCCGGAGATCGAGTGCAGGGTCATGAACCTCGAGGATCTTCGTTCAACCCTTTGAGACACCGAATTCTCCGACGAGCTCCGCGCCAGATGGTCCTTCCGACCAGCCACGTCGGAAATCTGTGGTCGATTGACCACCTGTGAGGTAGTCAAACGACCAAATTTTTCCGAAAATTGGCCGCTATTCGATGCACATGCCGGAGATGGCTCGGGCGATCACCAGCTGCTGGATCTGCTCGGTGCCTTCGAAGATGTCGTAGATCTTCGCGTCGCGGTGCCACCGCTCAACGGGGTAGTCCTTGACGTATCCGTAGCCGCCGAGGATCTGCATCGCACGCTCGGTAGACCACACGGCCACTCGACCGGCTTTGAGCTTGGCCATCGAGCCCTCGGCGAACTCGAACTTGCCGTTCTTGCCCATCCAAGCCGCACGGTGCACCAACAATCGAGCGGCATCGATCTCAGTCTTCATGTCCGCGAGCAGGAAGGCAATCGCCTGGTTCATGATGATCGGGCGCCCGAACTGCTCGCGCTGCTTCGCATAATCGAGCGCGAACTCATAAGCAGCCCGGGCGATACCAACGGCCTGTGCGGCAACCGATGGACGGGTTGCCTCGAAGGTCTGCATTGCCGCCTGCGAGTTGCCCGACTTGCCTTCGCGCACACGGGCGTGGCGCTCATCGAGCTTGTCCTTGCCGCCCAAGAGAAATGACGCCGGGATCCGAACGTCTTCTAAAACGACCTCTGCTGTGTGGCTGGCACGAATGCCGTGCTTGGAGAACTTTTGGCCCTGCGACAACCCTCCACCGTCCTTGGCCTCAGAAGGGACGATGAAACTCGCGTGACCACGACTTCCCAGGTCTGGGTCGGTCACCGCCACGACGACATGTACATCGGCGATACCACCATTGGTGATCCAGGTCTTCGTGCCGTTGAGCACATATTCGTCCTTGGCCTCGTCATAGACAGCCTTGGTGCGAATAGCCGAAACATCGGATCCCGCGTCGGGTTCGGACGAACAGAACGCACCGAGCTTGAGGTCACCAGGGCTGCCGTAACACTGCGGCAGCCATTCCATCACCTGTTCAGAGGTGCCAGCTGCCGCGATACCCGCGGCGGCGAGAGCCGAACCCACGATCGACAGGCCAATTCCCGCGTCACCCCAGAACAGCTCCTCGAGAGCGACAGGCATCGTGAGCCCGGTCGGGTCGTTCATCATTCCCTCTGCCATGAACTCCCAGCTGTACAGACCGATCTCGGCGGCTTCCTCGATAATCGGCCACGGCGTCTCTTCGCGCTCGTCCCACTCACCAGCAGCCGGACGGATCACGTCCACACAAAACTCGTGGATCCAACCCTTGAGCTGCTCCTGGTCTTCGGTCAGATCTAGCGAGAACTCAGACATCCACGGAACTCCTCTGTCACAACGGCCGGCCAGAGCCGACCACGTCGTTCGCAAGATGCCCACCACTGACATCCGGTCGATTGAACTGCACATGTTACTGTCAGGTAACAACGCAATAGTCTACCGCAGCCTCTTGAGCTACCAATGGCTCCGCATCGGTTCCCTAATCGGGCCACGAACACTGCCGATGTCATAATCGATGGGAAATACTGCGCGCTCTGTATCTCAGGTCGTACGCACCACGCTCGCGCTCGCAATTATCGGCGCCGCCTCCGCCGCTGCTGCAGTAGGCGTATACGACGAGCTGTTTAGCAACCGATCGAGCGCGACCCGTTGGTTTGGTGCCGTCATCGCCGGCGGCATCGTAGCCGGCTACCTAGGATGGATTCTGCTACCCATTCTCATCCGTCGCCGCACAGAGGCCCTCGGTGCTTCGAACCGAGCGCTTACCGGAGAAATGCGTGCAGAATCGCGCCGTAGAGCGTTCGGTGAGGAACTCGATAAAGCGCTTGCACAGGCCGAGACCGAAGCCGACGTTCTCGCCACTATCGAACAGGGTCTGCAACGCCTTGATCCTGACCGACCGGTCGAACTCCACGTCGTCGATCCTCACCGACCCGTGTTGGTGCTCGCCTTCTCGTCCTTCCAAGAGGTGCGTCCACCCAGCCCGGTCTCGCCATGGGATTCCGAAGCTGCGCGCACCGGCAAGGTGATCACCTATGACACAACCTCACGACTCGATACATGTAGTCATCTCGCCAGCCGCGTCGACGAGCCCACATCAGCAATCTGTGTGCCCGTCACCGCAATGGGACGCATCCTCGGCGTGCTCTACGCACTCGGGCCGAACAATTCCGAACCAACTACCTCTGTGGTCGACGCCTTGACGATGGTCGCCAACCGCGCAGGCTCGCACATCGCGGTCGTTCGTTCGTTCGCAGCCGGACATCCAAGACCTACCGATCCCCTGACAGGCCTGCCGAACGAATACTCAACCGAAACCGAGATCCGCTCACTCGTGGAGAGCCTCACACCATTCACGATCGCGATCGGCGCGATCGACAACTTCGAGGAACTGCTCGAACAAGAGGAGCGCACCGTCAGCGACGACGCCGTCGTCCTCTTCGCTTCCATCCTTGACGACGCAACCCGGCCCGAAGACACGGTGGGCCGCCTGAGCGACGAAGAGCTCATCGCGGTGTTCCCCGACACCGCGACCACCGATGCCATTCGGGTCGTCGAACGGGTCAGGGAAAACCTTGCGCTGCATTTCGCGGCGACAGCCGGGCGCAACTTCACCGCCAGCTTCGGAATGGCCGATTCGAGCTCGGGCTCGAGTATCGAACAAATCATCGAGAACGCCCGCGACGCCCTCACCGACGCCCAGGCGGTCGGCTGCAATCGCGTGATCGTCACAGAGGTCACAACCGAAGCAACGCAGCTCGACCTCTCCAAGAGCCGCGACGACGAGTAGAGCAACTAAAGGCACTGTTGCGGCGGTTAACCTCACGCCATGACCATGAGCTCCGCCGACTCAGCGACATCGCTGGCCAGCACATATGACCCGGCGATATCGGAACCCGAAATTCGCCGACGCTGGGACGAAGCCCACGCATTTGCCGCGACCGCCCCCACAAACGGCACCAACACCTATTCGATCGTCATCCCCCCACCCAACGTCACCGCGGCGTTGCACCTCGGCCACGCTCTCAACAACGCCCTCCAAGATGTCCTCGTGCGCTACCACCGCATGCGCGGTGACGCGACACTGTGGATGCCCGGGACCGACCATGCGGGGATCGCGACACAGACCGTCGTCGAGAAACGCCTGCTCGCCGACGGCGTCAAACGTTTGGACATGGGCCGCGAAGCGTTCGTTGAGAAGACCCAAGAGTGGAAGGACGAGTACGAGGAGGTCATCCTCGATCAGATGAAGGAGATGGGTGCGTCCTGTGACTGGGACCGAACCCGCTTCACCATGGATGAAATGTGCGCCACCGCCGTGCGGCATGCCTTCTACACACTATTCAGCGATGGCCTCATCTATCGCGGCAAACGACTCGTCAACTGGGATCCGGTAACCCGCACCGCGCTCGCCGACGACGAGGTCGAGTCAGAAGAGGTCGACGGGCACATGTGGTACCTCCGCTACCCGCTCAGCGATGGGTCCGGTCACCTCACCGTCGCGACAACACGACCAGAAACAATGCTCGGCGACACCGCCGTCGCCGTCAACCCCAGCGATCCACGAGCCGAGGGCCTTCGCGGCAAGTCGGTTCGGCTTCCCATCGTCGACCGGGTGATCCCCATCGTCGAGGACGACTACGTCGTCATGACCGACCCCGAAGGCGACACCAAGGCGCAATACGCAACAGGTTTCTTGAAGGTCACTCCGGCACATGACCCCAACGACTGGGAAATCGGGCTACGCCACGATCTCGACATCATCAACGTCATGGCACCCGACGGTTCAATCTCGGCCGATCATGGCTTCGACGAGGTATCCGAACAGGCGCGCATCTTTGTCGGTCTCGATCGCGACGAGGCCCGAACCCAGATCGTGTCTTGGTTCGAAGACAACGACCTACTCGAAGAGGTACGGCCCTACAGCCATTCGGTCGGTCACTCCTATCGCAGCCATGTTCCGATCGAGCCCTACCTGTCAGACCAGTGGTACGTCGCCGTCACAGATGATCGCCTCCGCGGCAGCGCACTGCGCTCCCAGGACCCCAAACAGGTGCCGCCAATGCCCAAAGACGTCGCGCCACGTAGCGGCATTGAAGGCGACGGCGGGCTGCGCTTCAATCCCTCGCGTTATGCGCGCACATTTCAGAGCTGGCATGAAGGTATCCGCGATTGGTGCATCTCCCGTCAGCTCTGGTGGGGCCATCAAATCCCGGTCTGGACCCGCACGCTGTCGAGTGCCGACGCCGACACCCATGTTGCGGACGCTCTCGTGGGCATCGACGGCGACAACGGGCTACTCGTCGAGAGCGAATGGACTCGCTGCGGCGCCGCACATCTAGCCCGCACTATTGGAGATGAAATCTCAGAGAGCGTATGTGTGCCGCCACAGGCCACGCTGAACCGCATCGACGGTGCGAGCGACGAGATCGACCTGGTCGCGCGACTAGAGACCGCAGGCTTCACCCGTGACCCCGACGTGTTGGACACCTGGTTCTCATCTGGCCTATGGCCGATGTCGACCATGGGATGGCCATTCCCCGAAGACTTCCCAGAGACCGCAGGGTTACTCGACTCGTTCAACCCCACCTCAGTGCTCTTGACCGCCCGAGAGATCATCACGCTGTGGGTCAGCAGGATGGTGATGTTCAACCGCTACTTCCTCGACGGACGCCTACCGTTCGATGACACCTTCATTCACGCCATGATCCAGGACGGTCATGGCCAGAAGATGTCCAAAAGCCTCGGCAACGGTGTCGACCCGCGCGACATCATCCACAGTCACGGTGCAGATGCGATGCGATTCGCGCTGGTCTCGATGACCACGGACACACAGGACGTCCGCATGCCCGTTGACGTGGTGTGCCCCCATACCGGCGAATCATTCGAACCCGAGTTCATCACCACCAACTCTGGACACCGCGTCGCGGCACCGATCCAGACCTCGCCGAGCGATCCGTCCAAGAAGATGGTGAGCGCATACGGCCTTGCAGTCGGCGCTGCTGAGCCGACCGCGGAAATACCGCTGGCACG
The DNA here is from genome assembly GCA_022562835.1 of Acidobacteriota bacterium. Lineage (GTDB taxonomy): Bacteria > Actinomycetota > Acidimicrobiia > Acidimicrobiales > SHLQ01 > JADFOM01. Next base: position 8,396 of record JADFOM010000039.1, read on the forward strand.
CAACACCTCTGCGAAGTTCGACCTGGGGCGCAACTTCGCCAACAAGGTCTGGAACACGGTCCGGTTCGGACTGGGCCGCCTCGGCAAGGCTGGCGACACCGCTGCGACAACCGTCGATCCGGCCGATTGTCGGTTCATCGACCGCTGGATTCTGTCGCGACTCGCGATCACGGTCAAGGAGCTTGAAGACGCCCTGGATCGATACCAATTCAACACCTACATGGACACGCTCTACGACTTCGTTTGGCACGACGTCTCGGACCGTTACCTCGAGGCGGTGAAGCCAACGATCGACGACGACGCCAATCAGCAGGTCGTCCTTGGGGTCGTACTCGACGCGACGCTCCGCCTCATCCACCCGGTCTGTCCCTTCGTCACCGAGGCCCTGTGGCCACATCTGCGCGCAACCGTGTACGGCCAGGTGCGCGGAATCGCTCTCGAGGCGACCGATCTGGCAGCCACGAGCGCTTGGCCATGTGTCGAAATCGGCACAGGTCCAGACGATGTGCTCGACACGTTCGAACGAGCCGACACCCTTACTGGTCTCGTCCGGTCCGTGCGCTCCGAGCGCGACGTCAAGCCACGTCAGCAGGTGACGTTGCACGTCGACGAGGCTGTGGCGTCGCTGATCGAGTCCGCCCAGGGCTTCGTCGAAACCCTTGCCGGTATCGGCGAAGTTGTCACGGGCAACTCGACAGCACCGGCCGGTGCGAGCGTGCTGGCGTTCGAGGGTTCGCAGGTGCTCATGTCAGGTCTGGTGGATGCGGCCGATCTGGATACTGAACGTGAGCGTCTCGGAAAGCTTATTTCCGGTCTGACCGGCCAGGTCGAGGGCTTCAACAACAAGCTCTCGAATCGTGGATACCTCGACAACGCCCCACCGGAGTTAGTCGAAGAGACCCGCGGACTTCTTGCTGCTGCCGAAGCCGATCTTGCCGCGGCGAGCGCCGCTCTCGACAACCTGTAAGAGAACGTTTCCCGCACGCTCTCTCAGGAACGCTCACCCGAATCCTCATCGGGACCCTGAGCCTCGTCGTCATGGGCGTGAGGGATCGGCGCGACACGCACGGTTGCAGGGTCGACTGGTTGCGGCATCGGAACATCACCCTGCTGACGCAGCCAGACCGTGCGCTGAGCGAATGGCATCTCGATGCCAGCCTCGTCGAGGGCCTCTTTGATCCGCAGCCGCAGCTCACGCTCGACAGTCCATTGTGAGGAGGGCCTCGTCTTGACGATGAGCCGGATCTGCACAGCATCACCCCCAAGGTTCTGCACTCCCAGGACCTCGGGCGGCTCCATGACGACGCCATCGCCCCATTCAGGGTCTTCCCACAGCTCGGTGCCGACCCGCTGGATCACGCCTTGGGCAAGTCTGATGTCAGTCTCGTAGGCAACGCCGACGTCGATCAACGCCCGCGACCAGAGTTGAGAAAAGTTGCCAACTCGGCGGATCTCACCGTTGGAGATGTGCCACACCGTGCCCTGTGCGTCCCGTATCGAGGTCGTGCGCAGCGACATTCGTTCGACAGTGCCCGTCGCATCGCCTACGTCGATGACGTCGCCGACGCCGTAGTGGTCCTCGATCAGCATGAACATGCCGCTGAGAAAGTCTTGCACGACCGACTGGGCGCCGAAACCAAGGGCGATGCCAGCTATGCCTGCGCCGGCGATCAACGGCGCCACGTTGACGTCAAGCTCAGACAGGACGACGAAGAGTGCGATCGTCCAGATCAACGCCGAGGAGAAACTCCGCAACACAAGACCCACGGTCTCTGCACGCGCCTTGCCCCGCTCTCTGGCCGCATCGTCTGCCGCCGCGAGGACTCCCGGACTTAGTCGTCGCACACGTTCCATCTGACGCTCGGTGCTGTCGCTACGGATCCGATCGACGACCTTGCCAATCATGTGGTGCACGATTCGTTTGACGATCCACGCCACGAGAACCACAAGGCCGATGCGCAGCGGACGATCGATCACCCAGTCGACAATCCCGGCGAGAGCCTCGTTGTCGGTCTGATCGAATACCCATTCACACGCCCAGCGTGGCGAATCGCCACATGCGTCGACGAGTTCGTCACTCGGTGCGGAATCGTTCTGAAACGCCAAGATCAACACGTCACGACGTTAGCGCCCAGCGTGCCCGGTCATAGCGAGGTTGGGGCCGATGACCTATTTCGCCACCAGTGCGCAGAGGCCATCATCGGTATCAGCACAAATATGGCAGGGCGAACGACCAGACCGACCAATACCAGGTCCACATCGAGTTGCAATGAACGCGTCGGGCATGACAGCACAGCGATCTGCTGCCAACCAGACTCAAAGGTCTCCCTTCGGGGAGAGAACAACCCCACCTGCCCGGATCGGCCGTTTCCTCGGAGACGGTCGATCCACAGTTTTGGCGGAACGCCCAACTCGCACTGCGTTGTGACCCAATGGGGGCATACCGGTACGATCGTCGACGTGGCAACGCACTCCGACACATGACCACCATCGAAAGCCCACTGGCTCTGGCCGAAATCGACCGGCTCACCGACGCCATGAGAGGCGCGCCCGACGAAGCTCTCGAACGTCGGCTCATCGAGTCGCGCTACGCAGCGTTCTTCGAACTCGACCTCGACCTCAAGACCGGCCCGCCTGAGATCAGCGGTGACCCGCTGCCATTAGACCAGGGCCTACCCAGCGCGACCCTCGAAGGCCTCGACGGCCAAACCGTCCGAAAGGGCATCCTCGCCGGCGGCTGTGTGCTGATCCGCAACGCGATTGCTCGCGACCTCGTCGCCGAACTTTCAAACGGCATCGATCGGGCACTCGCCGACATGGCGAGCGAGTCCCAAGGGGCCTACTACTCCCCGTTCAGTCCCGAACAGAAGATGGTGCTTGGGATCCAACGCAAGTGGGCGAGCGCCTGTTCCTCGATGCTGGCGTCGGACTCCCCGCGCGTGCTGGGACAGACAATCGCCGCCTACCGCGCCAGCGGCCTCCACCGAGTTATCAGCGAATACCTCGGTGAGCGCCCAGCATGTTCGATGAAGAAGACAGTGCTGCGTCGAGTCGACGTGGACAGCGCTACCGATTGGCACCAGGACGGCGCTTTCATGGGGGTCGGCCTCAACAGCCTCAATGTCTGGCTCAACCTGACCGATTGCGGCAAGACCGCGCCCGGGCTCGACCTCGTGCCGCGCCGTCTCGACTCGCTCGTCGAAACAGGCACACCCGGCGCGAATTTCGAATGGTCAGCCGCACCCGACAAAGTGGCCGAAGCGGCCGGTGACATCGACACCGTCCGACCCGATTTCAAAGCAGGCGACATCGTGTTGTTCGACGAACTGTGTCTTCATCGCACCGCGGTCGCTCCCGAGATGCGCGAGTCACGACGTGCGATCGAGATGTGGTGTTTCCCTCCCTCTCGCTACCCCTCCACGCAGATCCCACTGGTCCTCTAGTGGCTTCAATCGATGGTTCGCGCCGGTGAACGGCGATTTCGTTCGATTCGTTCCACACCGGACACCCGGTGTTAGCCCTCGTGTCCTTGCGATCATGACGTCCACGAACTCCCCGCCGACCGGACGTTTGCAGCACTAGCCTTTCTTCCTTATGAGCAGCGCAGAGCCGTATCGATCCGTCGAGGAGAAACCGGACTTCCCCGCGATCGAACGCAGCGTGCTCGACCGTTGGAAGGCCGACGACACGTTCGCTCGTTCGGTCGACGCTGGCGACCCCGACGACGAATTCGTCTTCTACGACGGCCCTCCGTTCGCGAACGGTCTCCCCCACCATGGCCACCTGCTCACCGGCTACGTCAAAGACGTCGTACCCCGCTACCAAACGATGCGCGGCAAGAAGGTCGAACGTCGCTTCGGGTGGGACTGCCACGGCCTGCCAGCCGAGATGGAGGCTGAAAAGGAACTCCCGGTCTCGAGCCGTGCCGACATCATCGAATACGGCATAGATCGGTTCAACGATCACTGCCGCAACTCCGTCCTTCGTTATGCCTCCGAGTGGGAGGACACCGTCACTCGTCAGGCACGCTGGGTCGATTTCGACAACGACTACAAGACGATGGACATCGACTACATGGAGTCGGTCATCTGGGCCTTCGCCGAGTTGTGGCGCAAGGGCCTGATCTACGAGGCCTACCGCGTCATGCCGTATTCCTGGGGTGCAGAAACGGTGCTGTCGAATCACGAGATCCGTCTAGACGACGCGACGCGCCCACGTCAGGATCCGGCCCTGACCGTCGCATTCGACCTCGAACCAACGGATGCAGATCCAGCCCCGCTTCAAATCCTGGCCTGGACAACTACTCCGTGGACCCTGCCGTCGAACCTCGCCCTGGCTGTGTCGCCCGAAATCGAGTACTCGATCGTCGCGGTTGACGGCAAACACCTTCTCGTGGCCACAGATGCACTCGAGCGTTACGCGGCGCAGCTCGGCGACGGCGATGTAGTCGGCACCTTGGAGGGTTCTAGTCTCGTTGGACGCCGCTACGCGCCTCTGTTTGACTACTTCGCCGACATGGCCGGCGAAGGTTCCTACTTCAGCGTGCTCGCTGCCGATTTCGTCGAGACGAGCGAGGGCACCGGTGTGGTGCACCTGGCACCCGGCTTCGGTGAGGACGATCAGGTGGTCTGTGCAGCGAACGGCATTGAGCTGACCGACCGGTTCGTGCCCGTCGACGATCAGGGCCGCTTCACCACCACGGTTTCAGACTGGGCCGGCGAAAACGTCTTCGACGCTAACCCGCAGATCATTCGGCACCTCAAGGACCAGGACCGAGTCGTTCGCCACGACACCTACGAACACAATTATCCGCATTGCTGGCGGACCGACACACCGATCATCTATCGGGCCATGAACTCGTGGTTCGTGCGGGTCACCGAGGTCCGTGACCGTCTCGGCGCGTCGCTGCCGAACCTGGCCCGCTCGGCCGTCATCAGCCGCGACGGGCGGGTTTTGGCGACACACCAGGGCGAATGGCGCGCCGAAGACGTCGCCAGCGTGATCAGCGTGCGATTCGAAGCAGACATCCCGTGAATTTCGTTCCAACGTCTGAGGTGGAAAACAGACAATCCCCTGGCGCCGAAACACGCTCCAATACCATCTAATGCCCCAGGAATCACATTTCCCAACCATCTGTCGATTATTACCGGCACCTATCCTCAAAACCACGGGATAACCTATAACAAGATGTGGGACCCGATTTTCGAAGAATGGTACTATATCGGTGAGGGCGCCGAACCTGTGCAAGATGGAAAATGGTATGAAGCGGAACCTTTCTGGGTAACCGTGGAAAAGGCAGGTCTGGTTTCGGCCATATACCACTGGCCCGGTAGTGAAGCTGAGATAATGGGATACAGGCCCAGCCACTACAAAATTTATGACGGTT
>JADFOM010000353.1 GCA_022562835.1 Acidobacteriota bacterium
CGGCGCCGCGGTCGTACCTGCGCACGCCGAAGAGCTGCAAACTGTACGACTTCGAGACAGGCCGGTGGCTCCCTTACGGTGTTAGCGCCGCGGAAACCACGAGTTCATCCACAGCGTGATTGAGCGGTCTTGAGCGGACGCCCTCAGGAGCTGATCGTAACTCTGACCGGGATGTGCTTGTAGCCGACGACGAACGGTGACGAGATCCACTGCGGATCGGCTGTCGGTTCGATCGACTCGACCCGATTAGCGACCTGTTGCAGCAGCGCCTTTTGGCTGGCTCGGGCGAGATGTGAACCTAGGCAGAAGTGTTCGCCGATACCGAAACCTAGGTGACGGTTCGGATCACGGTCGATGCGGAACGTGAACGGATCGTCGAAGACCGTCTCGTCGCGGTTGGCCGATGCGTAGAACAGAATTAGACGATCGCCCTTTTTAATCGATTTGCCGTGAAGCTCGGTGTCCTCGGCGCAGGTGCGCATCATGTAGTTCACCGGTGATGACCAACGCACCGCTTCTTCGACCGCAAGGTCGATCAGCTCGGGCTCATCGCGCAGTTTGGCGAGCTGGTCGCGGTTCTCGATGAATGCGTGGAGCCCGCCAGCGAGAGCGTTTTTAGTCGTGTCGTGACCAGCTGTGAAAGCGATGAGGAGGTAGCCGAATGTCTCCATTGGGCCCATGGGCTCACCGTTGACCTCGCCGTTGGCGATGACGCTCGCGAGGTCGTCGGTCGGATTTGCTCGGCGGTCCGCGATGACGCCCTCGAACAACGCGAACAGCTCCGCGCCGAGTTCGGCCATGGCGGCGTCGCGGTCCTCCTGTGAACCCTCACGCTGAAGCTCGGGATCGTCGGAGGCGAACAGCTGATTGGTCAGCCGCAGGATCAGCGGCTCCTCTGAGCGGGGCACACCGAGGATCGTCGACAGCACCCGCAGCGGATGCGCGGCGGCGACGTCGGTGGCCCAGTCGAATTCGGCACCGGGACCCTTCTCGGCCAGGCCGTCGATGACCGCGATAGCACTCTCCTCGATCGCCTCGTCGAGTTGGCGCAGCGCACGTGGCGTGAAATAGGGCGCCGTGACCTTGCGGTAATCGCGGTGCTCGGGGGGATCCATCATGATGATCGTGCGCATCGAGCCGATGCCCTCTTCGCTGTACTCCTGTTCGGGCACCAACACGATGCCGGGCTCGCTGAGAAACGAATTGGGCTTGGTAGACACATCGACGATGTCGTCGTGCGTTGTGATCGCCCAGTACGGCGGCAGACCATCGGGCTCACACCAGTGCACTGGGTCCTCGTTGCGGATCTGAGTCCAGAGGTCGTGCGGTGGGCCGTGCTCACCGTAATACTTGGCGTCGACCAGTTCGGTGCAGTTCGTGTCTTTGAGATCGGTCATCGAGCGTCCTCCGGGTGCGAGCGGGCGCAAGTAGCGCCATCGACGCGAATTCTGACACGTCTTTGCGCTCCGCGCTATGGACCAAAGTCCCCGCTGGCAGCCGCAGATGCGCGCAGAAGCAAATTTCCCAGGTTCATATTGCCGAGGAACATGCTTGAACTGGCTCTGCCGGTCGAACTGCACTCGGCGGATGTCTCGCTCTAGCTGTCGGGCCCGCAGGGCTCGGATGGCGAATAAATCTTGGTTCCCGGCGCGACTTTGCTCGGCCGGGGATAAGGCAGCCAGCCAACTCTTGAGGTGTTTACGGGGTTTCGGTGACGCCGACGAGGATGCTGTCGAGCCAATTCACCTGGGCCTGGAACACGCTGACGCCCGGCGAGAACTCGGTCTGGAAGAGGCCGTCGGGGAGGCCGTGCGAAACAGCATCCACCGAGAACCGTTCGTAGGGGTGTCCGACGGCCTCGGCGCGGTCGACGATGTCCTGTGACAACTGGTACGGCACGACGGGATCGCCGGTGGCATGGGTCATGAAGATCGGACCTTCGGAGTAGAAGTACGGCGCCTCGGAGATGACGCCGTATCCCTCCTCGATGAATGTGTCGGCAGAACCATTGTCTCCAATGAATCCGCCCGAGTTCGATATCACGGCTGAGACCAATGGTCGTTCGATGCCGAAGTCGTCCATGGCGTAGCCCACGTAGAGCGCCGTGATGGCGCCGGCGGAGTTGCCCCACAGCACGGTCTGCCATGGCTCGACGTCGGGGCGGGCATGAAGGAAGTCGAGGGCGGTCATTGTGTCGTCCATCGCGGCGACCGCAGCCCGCGTCTGAGCCGTCGCACCGGCTCCACCGATCGCGTCGTAGATCGCCTGCACGCGACTCGACGGCACGGGGTCGTCGCCACTGAGCCTGTAGTTGATGGAGGCCACGATGTAGCCCCGCTGGGCGAACTGGTTGGCGACGAATGCCGTTTTGGCCTTGCTCCCGCCGTTGAAGCCGCCGCCGTGGATCGTGACCACCAACGGGAACCGGTCCTGGCCTTCCACGTCGGGCACGTAGAGGTCGAGGAGGAGGTCATCGAAGGTGCCGCCGCCGTCGACCTCGCCCTGGCCGTAGACGACGTCCGAAATGACCGTCACGCTGTAGATCGGGTCAACCGACGGCTTCCAACAAGCGGTGGCGAGCAGGGCCAGGACCACGACCATGGCTGCGAGTCGGATCCGGCTGCGCGTCGTCGTCATCGGTGTGTGTTCCGTCGGTAAGTCATGATTCGACGACGGTACACGGGCGGTCCAGCAGCGGCGCTACCGGCGGCCCGACCCCTATCGGGACTCAGTGCCGGCGATGCGATGAGCATTGGGGCTGGCAACACCGTGGAAGTCAGCAGGAGACGACGATGCCCCTGTTTGTGGGGGCGGTCGTTCCCTGGGCGGCGTTGAACACGCATTGTGC
>JADFOM010000354.1 GCA_022562835.1 Acidobacteriota bacterium
CAGAGTGCGTGATCATGGGCAACGATCCAACCGTGCTGGCCGGGGCTCTGACTCCCTACGCCGCGAAAAAGTGGACGCGGGCACTACAAATCGCGCGCGACAACCACATCCCCTACGTGAGCTTCGTCGAATCGGCTGGTGGCGATCTGCGGGTTCAGACCGAAGGCGAGGACGGCCGACGGCGCATCCAGACCAATCATTTCGCCGAATCGGGCAGATTCTTCTATGAACTCATCGAGCTGTCGAAAATGCGGATTCCCACGGTCTGTGTCGTGTTCGGGTCCTCGACAGCGGGCGGCGCATACCAACCAGGGCTGTCCGATTACACCATCGTTGTCAAGGAGCAGTCGAAGGTGTTTCTCGCAGGCCCCCCGCTGGTCAAGATGGCAACCGGAGAGGAATCTGATGACGAATCGCTCGGCGGCGCTCAAATGCACGCCGAGGTTTCCGGCACGGGCGACTACTTCGCAGAGGACGAGATGGACGCCCTGCGCATATGTCGAGAGGTGGTCTCACACCTCAACTGGCATAAACCGGGACCCGCTCCGTCGCTCGAACCAGATGAACCAGTGCATGACCCAGAGGATCTACTTGGCCTGGTGAGCCGCGATCTTCGTCAACCGGTTGATATCCGAGATGTCATCGGCCGAGTTGTCGATGGCTCACGTTTCGAAGAGTTCAAGCCGCGCTTCGGTGAGACGATGGTGTGCGGCTGGTCCTCTATTCATGGCTACCCGGTCGGCATCTTGGGAAACAACGGCGTGATCTACCCGAACGCTGCTCAGAAAGCCGCTCATTTCATTCAGCTATGCAACCAGATCGACGTGCCGCTGGTGTTTTTTCAGAACATAACCGGGTTCATGGTGGGCAAGGACTTCGAGGCCGATGGGATAATCAAGAAGGGCTCGCAGATGATCAACGCCGTGTCCAACTCGACCGTTCCGCACCTAACGGTGATCGTCGGCAGCTCATACGGGGCCGGGACCTACGGCATGTCCGGCCGCGCATTCGGCAATCGCTTCACCTTCTTGTGGCCGACCGCCAAGATCGCTGTGATGGGTCCAAAGCAGATAGCCGGCGTGATGTCGCAGGTACGCAGAGGTCAGGCCGCACGCGCCGGCATCGAGTTCGACGAAGAGGAGGATGCCGCAACTGTGGCGGCCGTCGAAGCGATCCAGGAGAAGGGGTCGCTGGCGTTGCAGGCCTCTGGCGCCATCAGCGACGACGGGATTATCGACCCGCGAGATACTCGAACAGCACTCGGTATGTGCCTCTCGGTTGTGGGCAACGGGCCTATTGAAGGTGCCGACGGATTCGGGGTGTTTCGCCTGTGAGTAGCGAATTTCATACCCTGCTCATAGCAAACCGCGGCGAGATCGCCCGCAGAATCATCGCCACCGCCGATCGAATGGGGCTGCGAACCGTAGCGGTCTACGGAGAAACGGACTCCGACTCTCCATTCGTCAGCGATGCGGACGAGGCGATCACGGTCGGGAGTTACCTCGACGGAGATTCGATCATCGCAGCGGCCCAACGCTGCGGAGCTGGTGCTATTCATCCCGGCTATGGATTTCTCGCGGAAAACTCGGGCTTCGCGAGCGCTGTCGAGGCGGCCGGTCTTGTGTGGATTGGGCCAACGCCAGCGACTATTTCGGCCATGGGCGACAAGATCGAAGCCAAAGAGCAGGCGATCGCAGCTGACGTGGCTGTGCTCGTTTCGAGCGACGACCCGTTGGAGTTCGCGTCGATCGGCTTCCCGCTACTCATCAAGGCAGCTTCTGGAGGTGGCGGCAAAGGTATGCGTATCGTCGCCGGGCCCGATGAGCTGTCCGACGCGATCGATTCAGCGCGACGAGAAGCGGCGTCAGCTTTCGGCGACGATCGAGTCTTCGCGGAGCAATACGTGAAGCGCTCACGTCACGTGGAAATTCAGATTCTCGGGGATGCGCACGGAAACCTCATCCACCTCGGTGAACGCGAATGCAGCATCCAAAGACGCCACCAGAAAATCATCGAGGAGTCTCCGTCTCCCTATCTCGATCCAGCGCAACGTGAGGCGATGACAGCCGCCTCGCTTCGTTTGGCCTCGCGACTCTCGTATCGTTCCGCTGGCACCGTCGAATTTCTTGTCGACGACGAGAGCGGAGAGTTTTACTTTCTCGAGGTCAACACTCGACTGCAGGTCGAGCACGCGGTCACCGAACAGGTGACGGGCATAGACCTGGTCCGTGAACAGATCCGCATCGCGATGGGCGAACGGCTCGACATCGAACAGGATTCCGTCCGGGTTCAGGGTCACAGCATCGAGGCACGCCTCTACGCGGAAGACCCCGCGAACGGGTTCCTCCCAGACGCGGGGACGCTCGACGCGTTTGCCCCCGCCGATTCACCATTGCTGCGCTGGGACACGGGCGTCGTCGCCGGATCTGTCATCGGTGTTGACTTTGACCCGATGATCGCGAAGGTCACATCCACCGCATCGACGAGAAGCGAGGCGGCTGGACAACTCGCGTTAGGCCTCGAACGCCTCCACATAGGCGGCGTGGTGACCAATCGAGACTTTCTCGCCGGGGTGCTTCGGTCGGAACCTTTCCTCAATGGAGACACGACGACCGACTTCATCGAGCGTCACGACCCACCGCGAGTTCGTAGCCTCGACGAATCCGATCTCCGACTTCTGCTGGTCAGCGCCGCCATGTGGACACAATCCAACAACCGTGCGAGAGCCCACACGTTGGGCCAGGTTCCCAGCGGCTGGAGACTCGGTCGACTCCCGCCCGAACGAATCGAACTCAGTCACGGTGAGACGACGACGACGATTCACTACCGGGCTCAACGAGGCGGC
>JADFOM010000355.1 GCA_022562835.1 Acidobacteriota bacterium
GGGGGCCGACGCATGGCACAGCGACAACACTTTCCTCGCCGAACCGCCGAAGACGACGATGCTGCAGGCAGTGCAGCTGCCGGAAGTGGGGGGCGACACCTGCTGGGCCAACATGTATGCCGCCTTCGAGGCACTCAGCGAGCCGATGCAGCAGTTTCTCGACGGGCTTACCGCCACCCATGACCTGACCAAGATGCTCGAACTGGCGATCGCGCGGGGCAACAGCGATGCCGATCTGGCGTCGATGCGCAAGGCGTTCCCTCCGCAGCACCACCCGGTAGTGCGGACACACCCCGAGACCGGTCGTAAGGCTCTGTTCGTCAACGGAAACTTCGTTACGCAGATAGATCAGCTCAGCAGAGGGGAGAGCGCGCGGGTACTCGGATTCTTGTTCGATCATGTAGCGACCCCCGATTTCCAATGCAGGTTCCGGTGGCTGCCTGGCACGTTGACACTGTGGGACAACCGGTGTCTGCAGCACTACGCGGTCCCCGACTATGCGAATCGGCGCATCATGCATCGGATCACCATCAGCGGCGACCAGCCGCGCTGAGAAATGAGATCCTTGTTCTAGTCCGGTCGTATGGCTCACGGCGCACTAATCTGCCGCCGTGCAGCGCATTGTCCTGACCGCAGCGGTGGAACGTCACACGTCGTGACAGCCCAGACATGAGTTCCGACGCGTGGCTGACCCTCGCCATGTTGGCCATCATGGTCGGGGCGCTGTTCACCGGGCGAGTGTCGCCGCCCGTCGGCGTGATGGGCACGACCGCCGCTCTATTCGTGTTCGGTGTCATCGACGCGGAGCAGGCGTTCAGCGGTTTCTCCAACCTCGCACCGATCACGGTGGCCGGCCTCTACATCGTCGCCGAAGGTATTTCTAAGACCGGTGCGCTCGAGCCGTTCCTGCGCGTTGCGCTAGGAGATTCTCGCGGACCAAGGGCGACTGGAGCGCGCTTGGTCGTGCCGTCTGCGGCAGCGTCGGCATTTGTCGCCAACACGCCGATCGTCGCGATGTTGGTCCCCGAGGTAACCCGCTGGGCCGACGCCAGACGGTTCTCGGCATCGAGGGTCCTGATTCCGCTCTCGTACGCGACGATTCTTGGCGGCACCCTCACCGTCATCGGAACGTCGACGAACCTCGTCATGTCCGGGTTGTTGGTGGAGTCTGGGCAGGACTCTCTCAGCCTCTTCGAGCTGGCGCCGATCAGTGCCCCTGTGGTGGCAGTAGGCCTCTTCGTGATCATCATGCTGGGTCCGCGTGTAATGCCCGAACGTCGCCGTCCCCGCGCTCAGGCCGAGGCAACGGAGCGTCCCTTCACCGTGGCGATGCGAGTTATTGCGGACGGACCGCTCGACACTACGACGGTGACCGAGGCGGGTCTTCGTCACCTCGACGGAGTCTTCCTCGTCGAGATCCGTCGTGCCGAGAAGCTGATCACTCCGGTCAACCCCGACCAGACCCTGCGAGCGAATGACATCTTGATCTTCGCCGGTCAGGTCGACAGCGTCGTCGACCTGCAGAGCAAACGGGGCCTTGAGTCCGCGTCCGGTGACCCGATGCAGTTCGTCGAACACGACCGTGACCACGGGTTCTTCGAGGCCGTCGTCGGGGCAGCGTCGCCGCTCGCGGGCCGGACGCTCGCGGATGTCGAATTCCGCTCCCGTTACCAGGCCTCGGTCGTCGGTGTTCACCGAGCGGGTGAGCTCGTGCGAGCCAAGCTCGGAGAGGTTCAGCTGCAAGCGGGCGACACCTTGTTGTTACTGGCGGGAAGAGACTTCTCCACCAACTGGAGAGACCAGCAGGATTTCTTGTTGGTGTCGCCGCTCGACGGGCCCGATCTTCGGGCGTCGAGCAAGGCTCCTATAGCGGCGCTGGCCCTGGCGGTAGTCGCGATTCCACCACTTCTCGACGTCTGGTCGGTCACTCGATCCACCGTGTTGGCGTGCGGGTTGCTCGTTGTGGCACGGGTGCTAACCCCGAGCGAAACACGTGATGCCGTCGATCTGAATGTCGTGATCATGATCGCCGGATCGTTCGGCCTCGGTGCCGCGGTGCAGACCACCGGCCTGGCCGACGAGATTGCGTCGGTCATCTCCTCTTCGACGAGCTGGATGGGTGACTATGGAGTCGTCGTTGGTCTTCTTCTGTCGACGATGATCCTTACCGAACTGGTCACCAACGCAGCCGCAGTGGCCTTGATCTTCCCCACCGCCGTGAGTGTTGCCGGCAACCTAGGCGTTGAGCCGCGCACGATGTTGATCGGGGTCGCTGTCGCTGCTTCGGCCTCGTTCCTCACTCCGATCGGGTATCAGACGAACACGATGGTCTACGGGCCGGGCGGCTATCGCTTCAGCGACTATCTGCGGCTGGGGCTGCCGTTGTCGTTGGTTACCGTGGTCGGAGTATCCGCGATGGTGATGTTGCTCGGCTGAGTGCGGTCGGGTTGTGTCTGACACGTTGGTCCGACTTGGTCTGAGCGTGCGGTGGGCTCCGTGTTAGCCGAGGTCCAGCGATTCCCAGCGGCCGTCTTCGGCACCTTCGACGCCGTTGATGGCGGTTGGTGCCTGGAACGCATCGAATCGGACCACCTCGGTATCCGGACTGTAGATGCAGTACCACGCCCAGCCGTCGGACTGGCCATAGCCGAGGTATGCGGAATCTGAACCGTCTGTGGATTCCTCTACGACCTCAAAGGTCGTGATGGGCTGGCTTAAGGCGCCGACCTGTTCGATTGCGATCCGTTCCTCTTCGGAGCTGATGTCTTTTTCGGCTACTTCGCCGGGATCTATGTAGATGTTCGCTACGTTGCATGCCTCGATCATCCCGTCGGGAGCT
>JADFOM010000040.1 GCA_022562835.1 Acidobacteriota bacterium
ATGATGCTCAGCCATCATTCCAATGCGGGATGAGCATCATCGCCATCGTCGTGCCGTAGCGGTCTAGTTCGGGGGCAAACTCCCACATCGACTGACCGCAGCCGTAGGTCTCGGACAACTCCCCCATCGTCGAAACAATGCCGTAGTACTCCGAGTATCCACCGCCGTACTGGTTGCCGCCCTTGGCCTCGTATCCGCTGAAGTTCCACTCGGCCCATCCGGGCACGAAGTTGCGTTCCCTGGTCGTCAACGGCCCCCAGCGGTACACGCCGTCATCGCCGCGCTCTCCGCCCGGCACAGCCCCGAGTGGCATTGCGACGAGCAAGAAGATCAGAACGAAGCCGAGCACAGGAATGGCGTTTGTCGCAATCGTCCGGAACCTATCCCTGTCTCCGTAACGATTCGTCCGCGGCAACAGTCCAGCGAGGATGCGCAGCGCCTCGCCGACACCAACTGCGGCCAGCAAATAGACGCACAGGTAATAAAAGGGCAACAAGCGCGCGTTCCACAGGCGATCGCCGCCGAACAGCCACCAAGCCTCACCCATTGCGTAGAACACGACACCGACGCCGATCGCCCAAATCCCGAGCAGGATTCCAAGTCTTCGTCGGGTCACCAACGAGATGATCAGACCGAATGCGGCGAGTGCCACCATCACCTCGAGTGGAGGCGAGTCGCGTAAGAAATCCGAGCCGAGATCACTTCGAGTGAACAAATTGCTCAGGTATGTGTCGTACTTTTCCCAACCCATGTCGTTGAGATAGTCCTGGCGCATCGCGAATGGCAGGACCCAGAATGCCGAAAGCATGCCACCGACCGACCCGACGACCAGAAGCCATCGAAGCTGGTTGAATCCCATCCGCAGGAACAACACAACCACCGTCGCCCCGAGAGCGAAGAACACCGGTATCAGGTGACACAAGCCTGTCAGCGCCAACAACACAGCGGCTACCACACGCCCCTTGCCCGTATTGAGCCCACGAATCAAGAAACCGAGGTACAGCAGTGCGAGGCACACCGCGATGGAGAACGAGAACTCCCCCGCCAGCGTCGATGCTGCGTTGCCACCGGTGATGTTGAAACTACGGTCAAATATGAAGAGCAGCGACGCAGCAGCCATCAGTGGCGGACCGGGAAAGGGCAGATCGGCCAGACGCCCCAGCGCCCAGGCGCACACGGGCATCGCTACCAGACCCGAAATTGCCACGAGCTTGAAGGCGACCCCGTACGGCATGCCGATCACCAGGACCGAGACGACGGCGAGTCCGACCCAAGCAACGTTTCGCCAGCGCGCCAACTCCGGCACCCGATGGGTCCGCCACACCAGCAAGACGGCGCAGCCGATCAACACCACTGCCGGGACGACGGGAAGGCCAACGTTTAGCAACACGATCGCCAGGGCTGGCACTACGAAATAGAACTGATAGGCAGGAAATCCGAGATACCAGTCAGAGGTCCAGCCCGACAGGCGGAAATTGGGGATCAGCTCATCGCGCAGATACGCCGGACCCCACACGTGCGCGCCCATATCGCCGCCGGTTGGGGTCGTGTCGTCGAAAATGACGCCGCCCGGGTTGAGCTCGTGGAACACGAAATATGTGCATGCGGCGACGACGAGAAAGCTGATGACACCCTGCGCGTCAAGTCGATCGGCGTAGCGTTTCCAGCCCGGTGGAGGTCCGTCGACTGGCTCCGTCGCGGTCGGCGGGCTCTCTTCTGCTCGGAGGGGGTCGAGATGTTCATCCGAATCGGGGCGCGTGGCGTCGGTTTGCGGCGATGTCACGTCCATAGATGCACTCATCGTGACACCTCAGACCGCAACTGTGTTGGCAAGCGCTCAGATAACACAAATGTGCGGTATTGCACGCCGACAGTGTGCGGAACAATTTTCACGCCGCGCGAGCGGGCCGACGAACCGCACCGTTCTTGGACAGCCATTCGCCTCGGCCGAGGTTGGTGTCTGGTCAGCGAGTGCGGGGCGACGACATCGACATGCCAGCCAGAACAGCGGCCCGGTCAACAGGCTCGCCGTTGTTGTCCCACATTCGAAGTTCGCAGTAGCTACACGATCGCAGCGTGTGGCTGTCTAACTCGATGGTCACCACCGGTCGGCCGCACCGTACACACTCAATATCAACCGAATCTTCGTTGCTCGATGCCATGTTGGCCCCTGTCCGTTCCGAATAGGACGCTTCCCGCTGGGTTCCGGTCGGTTCTTTGACCCCAGCCTTGAGGCTGCGCGGCCAAAATGAGCCAGCAGGCCCACGGTCCGCGATTAGGCCGCCAGCAGCGTGACGACAGTGACCATGTTGAAGGCGATATGAGAAAATATGGCCGGTCCCAGTCGGTCGAAACGTACCGTAAGCCAAGCGTTGACCACCCCAAAGACGACAAGCGCCGGAAATTGTTGGAGCTGAAAGTGGAAGAACCCGAAGATCAGAGCCGAAACCAAAATGGCCGGCCACTGCGGGAGCTTTTCTCGAAGCGCGGACAACACCACGCCGCGGAAGAACAGCTCCTCCACGAGCGGGGCACCAACACCGACAATCAACACCAAAAGGATGACCCCGGATCCGTGCGCCTTTGAAGCAAGCGTTCGGGCGGGCCCGGCGATGTCTAGATCACCAAACAACCAAAAGATCGGGACATAGAGCAAAGGCACAATCAGGAGCTGGGTCGCCGCGCCGATCGAAAGACCGATTGGGATGTCCACGGGCCGGGCAGACATGCCGGTCGACACGAACAGTTTGTGCCACGAACGGCCCGCCACAAACCACGGAACGCCCACTAATCCGCACCACAGCGGCAGTTGCAACAAGGCGATTACCGAAATCGGCGGCTCGTTCGCACGAGGATCCTCCCCAAGAGCCACCCGGCCGGCGACCCGGCCTAGGTCCGAACCACGTCCGTGCTGAATCCCAAGGTCGTAACCACCTAGGGCGTAGATGAACGCAGCTGCGGCCGACGACACGACCAAAGCGACGACAAGACCGGCCACAACGTGCCCGAATCTCCATTTGACCACGTCTTCATCCACGCCGAGAGGCTAGCGATCGATTACCACGACACCCGGTGACAGCAGCATTGCGCCGGCGGACATGGATCATCGACGTCGTGATTTCGACTCGATTAGCCAACGATACTGAGAGTATTCACCGTTGGATCCGCGCTAAGCGCGCCTAGCTCGCGCGGGCGATCGCGCTATGTCGTGAATGAGGCTTGACCTGCGTCGACAGATCGTTGACGCGGACGTCGCGCAGCTCCCAGCCGACGGGAACCGTCGTCGTATCAGCGTGATGAACGCACAGGTCATGGGTCATCGGATGGGAGTCGAGATGGAGATGCTCTATCCAAACCATGCTCGCCGCGTAGTCGTAGGAGAGAGTTGCAGCCGAAGTCGTATTGCAGCCGGATCGTGCGCAATGCCTGCTCATTGGTCAAACCGTAATCGAACACCCGCGCGATTTGGTGCATAGCTCGCGCCACGATGTATGCGGGAACTCTCTAGCATGGAAGCCATGGCCTCGCCACCTCCACCCCCGCCACCACCACCGCCGCCTCCGCCGAAATCGGGATCGGGATCGGGATCGACGAGTTCGGGCTGGCGGCATTGGGGCCTTTGGGTAATCGTAGGAGTCGTGTTGATTTCGATGTTCCTGCCAGGCCTGTTGGCCAGCGACAACGGCGAATCCGTCGACTACAAGAAATTCCGCTCGGACGTGAGTGCCGGCGACGTCACCGAAATCAAAATCAACAACGACAACGGCAAAATCACAGGCGAGCTCAACAACGGCACCAAATTCAACACGGCAGGTCCGATCGAACTGCCACCAACCGATCTGAAACTGTTCGACGAGAACATCGACTCGGTCGAGTTCAACACCCCTGAGACGAGCTTTCTCGTCGGCATGTTGCCCTTCCTGTTGCCCGTCGGTTTGTTGATCCTGTTCTTTTGGTGGATGCAACGTCGTGCCCAGGGCCAAATGGGCGGCATCATGTCGATCGGACGCAGCAAAGCCAAGACATACTCGACCGAACAACCCGGCACGACCTTTGACGACGTCGCCGGATACGTCGGCGTTAAACAAGAGGTCACCGAGGTCATCGACTTTCTCAAGAATCCCGACAAGTTCGGAGAGATCGGCGCACGGATCCCGAAGGGAATTCTGCTCGTCGGCCCACCCGGCACAGGCAAGACACTCATCGCTCGGGCCGTCGCCGGCGAGGCAGGGGTGCCGTTCCTCTCGGTGACAGGGTCCGACTTCATGGAAATGTTTGTCGGGGTCGGCGCAAGCCGGGTGAGAGACCTTTTCGAGTCAGCCCGCAAGATGGGCCGCGCCATCATCTTCGTCGACGAGATCGATTCCATCGGACGCAAGCGCGGCGCGGGCCTCGGCGGCGGCCACGACGAACGAGAACAAACACTCAACCAGATGCTTGCCGAGATGGACGGGTTCGAGCCCACCGAAGGCATCGTCATGATTGCTGCCACGAACCGTCCCGACATTCTCGATGAAGCCCTCATGCGGCCCGGCCGATTCGACCGGCAAGTCATTGTGCCGCTCCCCGAACTCTCCGATCGTATTGAGATCCTGAAGGTACATCTCAAGGGCAAGCGCACCGACGGTGAGCTCGACCTCCGGACCGTAGCCCGCGGGACCCCCGGCATGAGTGGCGCCGATCTGGCAAACCTGGTGAACGAGGCGGCACTGCACGCGGTACGGGCTGGCGATGACGCCATCACGATGAATCACATCGACGAGGCCCGCGATCGCGTGCTCATGGGGCAAAAGCGCGAGTCGATGGTCCTTTCCGATGAAGAGAAGGAGTCGATCGCCTATCACGAGGCCGGACATGCCATCTGCGCCGCGGTCCTCCCGACCGCCGACCCGCTCCACAAGGTCACCATCATTCCGAGCGGCATGGCGCTTGGCGTGACGATGCAGCTCCCTGAAGAGGAACGCCACATATATCGCCAGGACTACCTGGAGGATTCGCTGGTCGTCCGAATGGGCGGTCAAACGGCCGAGCAACTCGTCTTCAACGTGATCTCGACCGGTGCGAGCAATGACCTAGTCGGCGCGACCGAGCTGGCCCGCAAAATGGTCCGTGAATGGGGCATGAGTAAACGGGTCGGTCCAATGGCTTGGGGCAGCCAAACTCAGGTGTTCCTGGGTGAGGATCTGATGCATGGACGCGACTACAGCGACGTCACTGCGCACCTCATTGACGAAGAGGTTGAATCGATCCTGCGTGCGCAACAGTCACGCTGCCACGAGGTGCTGACCGAAAACCGCCATGCACTCGACCTCGTCGCCAGGGCATTGCTTGAACACGAAACGATCAGTGGCGACGAGGTGACGCGGCTGATCCAACTAGCTATGCAGACCGAACCGCCCGACGAGACCCTGGCGGCCTCGTCGCTGGCGCCCCCTCCACCGGACGTCGCGGGAGCCCAACGCCAATCGGGCGACTGACTCGATCGGTGAACAAACTTCTCATAGTCCTCTTCATCGCGTCGACTGCCTTCGCTATCGCGTTCTGGGCGAATCGAAAACGCAATGCGAGTCCCGTGCACCCACGTCGAGAACACACCGTTCCCGCCCAGCTCGACCGATTGGACTTTACAAAACCATCGGCGCGCTGGCTCATCGTCGTGTTCAGCTCGAGTACGTGTCAGGCGTGTGCGGAGGTCCTGGCAACAGCGGCTTCCTTCGCAGGACCGGATGTGGCCGTACAAGACGTTGAATTTGCACGCGACCGCCATCTCCACGACCGCTACGGCATCGATACCGTGCCCACGACGGTGCTCGTCGACCTCGATGGAGCGGTCAGAGCCCACTGGCTGGGCCACGTCGACAGCGCCGAACTCCTAACGAGGCTCGCCGATCCCGAAACGGCATGACGAATGCCGTTTGAGAAACGCTCAGAACACGGGACCAGGCAGCTCGAAGTGCTTGCTTCCGGGCACTCCCATCCCCACAGAACGCGAATTCAGTCGCAGGACCTCTCGTCCCACCACAATGGGCACGGTCGACTCGACCAACAATGCTCCGGAACCAATGTCGTGTTCCTCGAGATCGAGCACGATCCGACGTCCTGAGCCAAGCTCAACGGCCTCAAGGCCGGCGACGACCGTAGCTCTGCCATCGACGACATGGCTGATCTCAACGACCGCGATCGCATCGAAATCGACATTCGCAAGCACTACCTGTGAGCCCGGCGATTCCTCGCTCAGAGGCAACGCCAACAGATGAGTCGACGACATGACAGAGCTTCCGATAGTCGACGAGAGGCCTGGCACCTGTTCAGCCCGCGGCTCCGGCGGCCCCGCGTCAACCCGCGACGCCACGACACCAACACCGTTCAGCGATCTTACGATCACCGAATAGTCCTCTACGCCTCTGAGACGTGGTTTGCGGGACAGATCGACCAGCTCGTTGTGGCCTGCAAGGACCTTTAGCCTGAAGGGTTCGATCGCCACGGTTGGGTCGTTCGGAAGAATTTCGACGTCGACCTCTGCAGATTCCTCGGTCGGGTTGTACACGACGATAGTTGAGCGCTGGGGGCGTCTCACCGTTCCTACCGGAAACGACCAAGCAGTAGCTACTGAAGGCGCCGAAGCACCGATGACCATGCCTCGTGATGTGCCGCTGCCGTCATAGGTCTGGAGCCGTTCAGCGATCAACCGCCCCGATCGAACGCTGACGGTGGCCGAAACACGACCCGCCACTGTGATTGGACCGGCATCGACGTCTACCGCTGTGGGGTCCTGTGTCGCCACAGCCTCGGCGTCGACGACACCGCTGCCGATCAGCAAAGGTGTCACCGATTTGCCGGGAACTACGACCGCGCGGAAATCGAGCGACTCTCTGACACCGTTTTCGGTTGCGAATACCATGTCGACGACGGCGTCCTCGGGAAACGGATTGAACAAGACCATCGTCATCTCGCCACCGCGGTCGGTTGCGCCCCACGGCTCGTGCCACGTGTCAGACGCCCTGTCCACGCAGGGCTGTGTGTCCGAACCGAATTCTGAGAACACACTATGTTCGACGATGAAACCGGCTGGCGTCTCGACCGCTGCGGACACGAACATGCCCTTGTCCATACCCTCTGAGAGTGGCTGACTAACCAGTGAATTGGCGCCCACGACGAGTTCGATCGTCTGGGGCGGACGGACCTTGCCCGAGCGACGCTGTTGCCCGAACACCGTCACCAACACGACCTCAGCCTCGTCGGTCGGGTTCACGATCTCTACCGAATGTAAGTCTGAGAGGCGCCCCGCTGCACAGAACCAGGAGGACACCTCCTCGCTGATCGAGGCTGGCACGCCTGCTCCAACGGTCGAGTCGTCGACCTCCTCAGTGGGACGTGAGTTGACGTCATAGACCGACGCCGTGACCATCGCCGCAACGATGAGCACTATTGCAGGCCAGCGAAAAGTGCGCATCTAGGACTCCTCTCTGCGGCCAAAGGCGCCAGCGGTAGCCAACCTCATGGCCAGCATTGCCAATACCAGCCAGCCGATCAGCTGGGCCACCCTTGCCAGTTTTTCCGAGGACGCTGCTTCAAAGCGCAGAGCGCCATCACCCCCGGTTTGCACAGGGAATTCGTTCGCCCATTCGTTGTGAATTACCCTGTCGACCCTGGATTCGGACACCTCTAGATCCCAGCCGGTCTCGGCGTTGTATGCAGCGACAAGGTCCTGTTCGCCGGGCACGATCCCTTCGAATGTCGACGGACCGGTCCGTTCGAGCAGAGTTGGGACGCCGTGGCTTTGCAACACGGTGTCCTCGTTCTCGCCGTCTGGCACCGAACGTCTCGTCGACGTGTCGACCGCACTCTCGAATATTGTGACCGCACCATTGACGCCCTCGATTCTGCGCAGGTCGAGCTGTTCGCCCATCGACGCGAGGACCGCAGGGTCTACCGGTCGCTCGACCTCTCCGAACGGCCTTTCACCGAGCCGTTCGACTATTACGACGAAGCGAATGCCATAGTCGGCCAGACGTGCACCCAGTCGGTTCTCTTGTCCAGCGAGGGCGATCCGAATTTCCTGACCGAGGTCTTGCATCCCCCGAGAAGGTTCATCGATCCAGCGATTCGAGATGTTGGGCTGCCCATCATCGCTGGTGGCATAGGCCAGTGTTCCATCGAGGCGGTACCCACGTAGGCCGAGCACGTCGGGATCACCGATCCACAGGACCCGGTAGCCACCGGGCTCGGTCGCGTCCAAGACCGACAATGGCACCGCCAGATCGCGTCGCGGCATTAGCCAGCGGCCCTCGAACGATGCACCAATGACAGGCAACGTCCAGATGACGAGAGCGGCTATCCCGAGCGCCGGCAAGAACCGACGCCAGGTCCGCGATCGACCGAGGATGTCGGCCTCTACCGAGATGGCACCCATCGCGGCAGCAACACCAAGACCAAGTCCAGCCACCACCAACAACATGTCGGTTTGACCGACCGCCACTGGGATTGCACCCCACTCGTCGGCCCACGCAATGCCCCAGGCGCCGAGCGCGACGAACCAACCTCGCACGGCCCAGGCAAGCCGCCATCCCCTCGAAAAGAGCAGGGCTAGCCCGCTCGGCACCAATATCGCCCAGCCGAGCCAGCCAACGTCGAGCGGCCCGGTATCGAAATGCAACATGTCGACCAACGAAAGGTCGCCCGGCGCGGCGTCTCGCGCCACGCCGATCGTTGCCCAGGTGCCGCCATCGGAGGCGAGATCGATGAGCATCGGGGTATTGAGCGCCATGGCAATCGCAATGACGGCTATCGATCCGAACACCAGACGGAACAGACGCGCTGGGTGTCCAGCGCAAATTGAACCGACCAAGAGTCCCGCGACGATTACCCCAAAGCCGACCAACGCGATTGGCGCGTAGGCCACGACGAGGCCAGCGATCAACCCGGAGGCGACAACGATGCGCAACAGCGGCCAGTTTCCGCTCGGTCCGGCAGGTCCGCCACGATCACCGAACGGCGTTGCACCGAGCAGCCGGGCGAAGCCTGCAAAAACATAGGGTGCCGCGGCATAAACGATCAGTGGCGACCACTGCGCCTTCGCCACTGCGTTGAATACCACCGGGTTGGCTGCGTACACGACCGCGCACACGACGCGAGCACGCGTCGAGGTCGTCGGACGCAGCAATCGCCAGGCACCAAACACTCCGAGCGGGATCAGACCGAGAATGCTGATGAGACGTACGAGCCCATCAGCACCAAGGAAGGCCATGTTTGCCCCGCCGAGGAACGCCAGCCCGATTGGTGCGGCCCCCGAATCCCCCATTGAGACGGGGCGCCAACCCCCCCACCATTGGACGATGAAACCCTCGATGCCCTCGGGAAAGGCTGCGAACTCCCCGACGACGGGGATCCCGCTCAGCAGGTGCCGCGACCCGAACAGGAAGAGGGCGATGAATACCGCACCAGCAATCATCGAGGAGCGCATTGACTGCTCCTGCATGGTCGCTGCCATCGCGGACCGCGATTGAGCGATCATGCCTTCATCGGTATCAACGATGGAGTGCAGGAATCTGCTCGCCCGAATGCTGCCCCGCTGTTGGAGGTGCCGTAGCTCTCGATCGGGAATTTGGCGGACCGACTTAAGCGTCGCGCGACGTTTGCGAACACTTGAGATCCGTCTCAGGTTCCATGTCCAGGCACTCAACGCCGCGCTGGCGTGGGAAAAACGGAGCGTCACCGTCGAGACAACTGCGGAAGCCAGGGTGATCACGAGCAGCTGAGGGAGAATCAAGACCAGAGACAGAACGCTGTAGTTGGCCATGACCGTGCGCAGCTCGTGGCGTCGTCTCAGCCGGTCGATGTCACCATCGACTCGTTCAGAAACGTCCTCGACGTGCCGAACGTGGGCGTCAGGACAAACGACAACGCGCGCTCCAGCGAGCTGTGCTCGCCAACAGAGATCGACATCCTCGCCGATCAATATCATCGACTCGTCAAAGCCTCCGATCGCCTCGAACAGACCCGAGTGAACCAGCTGAGCCCCGCCGGGTGTCACGAGAACATCGGCGACCGCATCGCGTTGGCCCTGGTCGAATTCATCGGCTCCAGCCAGCTCGCCGGTCACGGCAAACTTGTCGCAGCTGACACCGACGTGTTGAATCCGAGTCGGATCATCCCAATAGACGAACTTCGGTCCGACAACAGCGGCCCTGGATCTAGCGGCCTCACCGACCATCTCCGCGACAGCGTCGGGTTCGAAAAACACATCGTCATGACAAAAGAGGTAGTAGGTGGTCTCGATTCCGAGATCGGCGGCGCGGTTCATCGCCGCGCCGAATCCAGCGTTGTGGCTGGCCGGACGAAAAACCTTGGCCGCGGGCACGAGCTCCTTGACACTCGCGTCGATATGGCGATCCTCGCAGAGGTCGACCACGACGACCGCCAGATTCGGATAACGCTGCCGGGCTAGTGAGACAAGGGTCTCATCGAACGGCGCATCCGGACCTGAAACCGCAACGACGGCGAGCACGCGCGGCGCGTCTTCGCCACTCGACGCATCTCGTGCATCGGTCTGACGGGATACAGGGACGGGCATATCCCGTTCACCCTCGTCGGGGCGGGATTCGACAAGATCTTCAGGGATGGCCGAAGGGTACTCCGTCGCGCCCGTCTCTCTAGAGCACCCATGCCGATATCCTGACCAAGCCGTGGAAAATCCAGCCTCCTCTTCCAAATCCAAAATTGATCCAACGTGCCTGAACGCGCTCTGATCACTGGCGCCAACGGGTTCGTCGGGCACTATCTGCATGAGCACCTCGCCTCGCACGGTGATGAGGTGCATGGCACGGATCGCAGCTCCGGCGGACCGGACATCTGCGATGTCGAGGCGATCAGCGCTCTCATGGCGGACCTCCGGCCCGACACCGTGTACCACCTTGCGGCGCAAAGTGATGTGGCCGCCTCGTGGGAAAGACCCCTGCACACCATCCGGGTCAATGTGGAAGGCACCTACGCCGTGCTTGAAGCATGTCGCCGGGCTGGGGTATCACGGGTTCTCGCGGTGACCAGTGCCGATATCTATGGTCCGGTCGACCCGTCAATGTTGCCGTTGACCGAGGAAAGCGCGGTGCGCCCCGTCAGCCCCTACGCGGCGAGCAAGGCCGCGGCGGACATGATCTGTCTCCAGGCTTGGCTCGGACACGGACAGGAGGTGATCCGGGCGCGGAGCTTCAACCATTTCGGGCCATTTCAGAGCACCCGGTTCGTCACCGCTGCGCTCGCCGAGAGGGTTGTTGCCGCCGAGCGTCAGGAGCCACACACTGTGCGCATCGGCAATCTCGAAGCACGCCGCGACTTCACCGACGTGCGTGACGTGGTTTCGGCGTACCGACTGCTCGCTCATCGTGGTACCGCCGGCGAGGCTTACAACGTCTGCAGCGGCAACGACATCGCCATCGCAGATCTCGCGGCCGCGCTGATCGACCGGTCTGCCGTAGCGCTCGACGTGGTGGTCGATCCCGACCTAACCCGGCCGGTCGACCTGCCGGTCCTGCGCGGGAGCAAGGACAAGCTGCGGGCCGCGACCGACTGGGCGCCAGCCTATTCACTCAACCAGAGCCTCGACGACATCATCGACAGTCAACGCAATGCGGTGGATGCCGCCACAGCAAAACAACGAAACGAGAGCTGACATGCCGAAGGCATTGATCACCGGCGTCACGGGACAGGACGGCAGCTATCTCGCCGAGTTCCTACTCGACAAGGGTTACGACGTCGTGGGCATGGTGCGACGGTCCAGCACCGTCAATTTTGAACGCATCGCGCATATCCAGGACCAGATCCAGTTCGTCAACGGCGACCTGCTGGATCAGGTTTCGATGATCGAAGCGTTGAGCACGCACCGACCCGACGAGGTCTACAACCTCGCGGCCCAGTCATTCGTACAAACATCGTTCGGTCAACCCGTACTGACCGGAGAGACGACCGCGCTAGGTGTCACCCGCATACTCGATGCAATCCGCCTCGTCGACACAGGCATCCGCTTCTATCAAGCCAGCAGCAGCGAGATGTTTGGCCAGGTGCACGAAGTCCCCCAAACCGAGGCGACGTCGTTTCACCCACGCAGCCCCTATGGCGTAGCCAAGGTCTACGGACACTGGATAACGGTCAACTACCGCGAGAGCTACGGTCTGCACGCCTCATCGGGCATGTTGTTCAATCACGAGAGCCCACGACGAGGGATGGAGTTCGTGACCCGGAAGATCTCTCATGCCGTTGCAATGATCTCGCTTGGACGGCAAGAGGAACTTCGGCTCGGCAACCTAGATGCGCAACGTGACTGGGGCTTCGCCGGCGATTATGTCGAGGCGATGTGGCGAATGCTCCAGCAGGACGTCCCCGACGACTATGTGGTCTGTACTGGTGAAACGCACTCTGTGAAAGAGTTCTGCGAGATCGCGTTCTCGCACGCGCAACTCGACTACAAGGACTTTGTGGTCATCGATGAGGAGTTCTTCCGTCCCGCGGAGGTTGACCTGCTGGTCGGTGATTATTCGAAGGCAAACGAGAATCTCGGATGGAAGCCGGCCACATCGTTCGTCGATCTCGTCACGATGATGGTCGACGCCGACCTTGCGTTGCTCACCGGCAAGCTCGACTCGATCAGCTGATCGGTGAGCCCACAACGAGTTGTCGTGCTCGCGGGCGGCGTCGGAGCCGCACGGTTCCTGCGCGGGTTGCTCGGAGTCATCGATCCACGTTCGGTTACTGCGATCGTCAACACCGCTGACGACATCGAGCTATACGGTCTGCACGTCAGTCCCGATCTCGATACCGTCACCTACACGCTGGCAGGTGCGGTTGATGGCGCACGGGGTTGGGGCCTCGTCGATGAAACATGGTCCGCGATGGGGATGCTTCAGCGCTACGGCGACGATGCGTGGTTCAACCTTGGCGACCAGGATCTCGGCACACATCTCTACCGAACCAAGCGACTCGCGCAGGGCGCCACGCTAAGCGAGGTGACTGCGGAAATTGTGGCCGGGTGGGACCTCGAGCTCGAGGTACTGCCGATGACCGACCACCTCGTGCAAACCCGTGTAGTTGTCGATGGTTCCGAGATCGGGTTCCAGGACTATTTCGTCAAGCACCAACACAACGTTGCGGTCAGCGATATTCGATTTGACGGCATCGAGTCGGCGTCGGCCGCACCCGGAGTGCTCGAGCGAATCGGCGAAGCTGACGTCATCGTCATCGCGCCGAGCAACCCGCTCGTGTCGATCGGACCTATTCTCGCCGTGCCCGCCATTAGGTCCGCTGTTGAGAAACGCAGACGCGACGTCGTGGCCATTTCACCCATCGTCGGTGGTGCAGCGCTAAAGGGACCGGCCGATCGAATGATGACCGAACTCGACCACGACTCGAGCGCCGCGGGGGTGGCCACGCTCTACACATCGCTTGGGTCTGCCTTGGTCGTGGACCGCGTCGATGCCCGTCACGCCGCAGCGATAAGGGCGATCGGCATGGAGCCAGTCATCACCGACACCGTGATGGACACCATCGAGATCGCGGAAGCGCTTGCGCTATCCACTCTGCACGCCGTCGATCGAAGGACTACTCCATGAATCTCGAACTGATCGCCGTCGAAGCGGCAGGCGCCCCGCGTGTAGGT
>JADFOM010000356.1 GCA_022562835.1 Acidobacteriota bacterium
CGGCTCGGCCGTTGGCCTTGGCGGTCTCGATGAAGCGCTCGGTTGTCGGGGCGCTGATCCCGCTCGAAGCACCGGTACCGATGGCGACGCGTTCATACATGAGCATCGACGTCGCTAGACGCCAACCCTCGTTGAGTGGTCCGAGCTTCCAATCCGCGGGGATGCGTACGTCGGTGAAGAACACCTCGTTGAAATGAAGACCGCCGTCCATTTGGTGAATGGGGCGGATCTCGACGCCGGGGGCTCGCATGTCGACCATGAACATTGAGATGCCTCGATGTTTGGGCTGATCCGGGTCGGTGCGCGCGATGACGATTCCGTAATCGCAAAGGTGAGCGAGAGTCGTCCACACCTTCTGGCCGTTGAGCAGCCATTCGTCGCCGTCGAGTTCGGCCTTGGTCTGGAGACTTGCGACATCTGATCCGGCGCCAGGTTCTGAGAACATCTGGCACCACACCTCTTCGGCTGTGATGTTCTTTTCGAGGAATTGGGCCTTTTGTTCGTCGCTGCCGTATTCGGCCAGCATTGGCAGGCACATGCCGTGGGTGATGGTGAGTTCCATAGTCATCATCGGGTAGTTGCCGCATTCCTCACGCCAGATACGGTCGTGCGCCTTGGTCAGGCCCTGTCCGCCGAACTCGCTGGGATAAGTCAGCCCGGCAAGGCCCGCCTCGTGCAGTTTCTTCTGGAATGCCTGTCCCTGGCCGAGTCGCTGTTCGCCGCGAGGGTCAGGCCCGTCAAGATCGAAGCCGGTCGCGTTTTCCTCGAGGAACGCCACACAGCGGGCGCGAAACTCTTGGGCTTCAGACTCGGTGATTTCTGCGTCGGGATCGAGGTCGGTAGTAGACATTCTTGGACGTGCCTCTTGGTGTTTGAAGTTCGCGCTGGCGAGTTGTGACCCGTTGGACTCTAGTGAGTCTGACCCTGTGCGGCGCAAGCGGCGCCGATCTGGCTACCACACCCAATGGCTGCACGTGTCACTCAGAGCAGAGAACCTGTGAGGATTGTGTTGCCGCGGGCGTGGATCTCGCAGACGACCGTTCGGTTGTCGTTCTGGAGATCGAAATTCGAGGGAACCTTAGCGATCATCTCGGCATCGGGTGGCATCCCTGTGGAGCTCGCGGTGGAGAATATGTCTAGACAGCTCAACCTTGCGTCGATGATCATGAGTTCGCTGTTGGCGGCAACGTCTCCGCCGAATTCGTAGGTGGCGACGATCTGGTAGGTGTGGGCGGCAGAACACCCAATCACGAGCGCGCTGCCGAAGCTGTCGGTGCCGTAACATGTGCCGACTTTGGGTGGGACAATTTTGGTCTCGGCGGACGCTTCATCATCTTTGCTCTGGGCAGACTCGAGAATCAAAAGGCTGCCGAGGCCAACGCAGAACGCTGCGACGATCATCAAAAGCATCCAGCGCGGCTGCCAGCCTTCGTCGATCGACGCCGACAGATCGGCGTCGCCTCCCGTCTGATCACGGCGCCGTCTCCATGAACGCCGGGTCTGCACAACATCGCTGAACTCGAGTCGGGGGCGCTGGGGTACCTCGCTGTCCTCGCCGGCTTTGGGGTCGCCTCGCTCGCTTTCGAAGAGGGCGTCTTGGTCGAACGGGGTCTCCTCGTCGGAGTCGGTCTCTTCGAAATCGCTGTCGTCAGCGTCCAAGTCGGCAGAGTATTCGTCGTCACGGTCTGAGTCCTCGGATTGTGTGTGACGGAATCGTCTACCCTCCTTGGTCCCGTTGACCATGTCGGCGTCCTCGCCGAGTTCATTCATCTTGTCACCGAGTCGGTCGATCAGATCGACGGCACTCATGGCCCCATCACCGGACTCGGGCGCGGGCATGTCCACCTCGTCGACGTCAGGTTCCGAACCTTTCTCGACCGCTGGGTCGTGGTCGGTTGGACCCGAGCTCATTTTCGCTGCGAGCTCTCTGAGCCTCATGCTTCCCTCATCAATGTCGCTTCGCCGAGATCACTCGGTGTTGGTGTGAGTCTCCTTCGGCACATCTACGCCCCGAAGTGAGACCCATAGAAGAATTGGTTCAGCGAGGGGATCAGGGTTTCTGGATTGTGATGCTCAACGGGACCTCGTCGTCACCCGGGGCATAGTCGAGTTCGGGGTGGGTTATGACACTCATCGTGAACGTCGCCTCAAGCACGGTGTTGGCTCCGGTTCGATGCATGTCAACCTGTGAGACGGTGCACTGCCCCGTCGCTTCGGTCGTACACGTCGGGCTGTTGATTCCACCCGGGTTCCATCCGCCGTCGACCTTCGCACCCGCGACCAGATCTCCGTTACCGTCTCGTGCGGTGACCAGCACCGTTGCGGTCCATCGGCTCGGGTTTTGCTGGTTCGTTTCTTGGGCCGCCATGTTTGCGAGGTGCACGGTTCCCACCGGGACCAAGGTTGTTGTCGACATCGGTGTCGTGGTGCTGGTGCTCGTGGTCGTGGTCGTGCGCGCGGATCGTGCCATCGCGGCCAGCGGTGCTGGAATGGAAGCCACGACGGGCAGAACCATCCCCGCGGCAGCAATTGACGCAACCTTCCGCAATGCTGCGCGTCGCGAGACGGTGCCCGAATCCTCGCTTGTCAGCAGATGGGCCTGCTTCAGGTGATCGAGCGCAAGCAATACCACGCTCTGATCACACTCCATTTCGTCAGTGATCTGCTCAACAGACGTTTTCCCATCGAACTTACGCCACACTATCCCAGCGGTGGAATTCAGCCGGTGGGCGCTGTGCCGCTCCGCGTAGTGCCGAGCCGCGGCCAGAGATCGCCGTAGGACGGCCTCGACGCCCATCCGCGTATCGGGGACGCGCAGG
>JADFOM010000357.1 GCA_022562835.1 Acidobacteriota bacterium
CATCGGGGGGCATTCGTTCATCACCGGAAGTTCGTGGTACCAGACGACGTTGTAGCCATAGAGCTTGACCTGGTCGATGGTCTGCCCGGCACCGAATCCGCGCACCTCTGGAGGTCGGTCCGCGGTGAGTGCTATTAGCGGCACACCGGAATGAGCGGCTTCGACCATCGCTGGCAGATAGTTGGCTGCTGCGGTCCCACTCGTACAGATCAGCGCGCTGGGGATCCCGGTCGCCCGCGTCCAGCCGAGCGCCAGGAACGCGGCAGAGCGCTCGTCGTGAACGATGACGGTATTGACCTCGCTGAGATCGGCACACACCGCCAGCACGGTCGAGCGCGAACCTGGTGAGATGACGAATTGGCCAACGCCGGCCGCGGCCAGCGAGGCGACCAGGGCATAGGTCGTGTCGTAGGTGGTCGCCCGATGGGTCATCGTGACTCGATCGCGTCGAGCATTGGACGCAGCTTCACTTCGGTCTCCTGGTATTCGGCCTCAGGATTCGAGCCGTGCACGATGCCGGCGCCTGCAAACAGACGGGCGCTGGTCGGCTCGATCAATGCGCTGCGAAGCGCGACGCGAAACTCACCGTCACCGTCTGTGTCGATATAGCCGATCGGAGCGGCATACCAGCCGCGGTCGAGGTGTTCATTGGCGCGAATCCACTGTTTGGCAACCGCCGTCGGGGTGCCGCAAACAGCAGCGCTTGGGTGCATGGCAAGCGCGAGCTGAGCGGCGTTGGTGCCGTTGGCGTGGCCACTGATCGGTGTGTAGAGGTGGTGCAGATCTGTCAACGTCATTACCGTCGGCTCTGGCACAGGGTCGACCTCGACGCCGTGCGTGTCGAGAGCGGACACGATGTCGTCGACGACATATCGGTGCTCGTCAAGTTCCTTTGCTCTGTTGCGAAGATCTGAAGCGATTGCTGAGTCTTTCGTGCCGTGGCGTCGACGCGCAGTGCCGGCGAGTGCTCCCGCGGCGACGCGACCGTGGCGAACGCGCACCAATAGCTCAGGCGTTGCACCAACGAATGCGGTGTCATCGATGCCTACCGCGAACGTGACGCAGCCAGGGTTGCGCGTCCGCATGCGACCGAGCATGGCGACCTCGTCGCGACAACCGCGGATGTCGATGGCGCGGGCGACGACGACCTTGTCGAGATCACTGCTGTCGATGAGCTCGACAGCGTCGCGTACCTGCGATACATAGTCCTGCTCGATCGATGTGGTCGATCCAGTGTTGTTGGTGTGGCCCAGCGCAGTGCCAGCTGCGTCGACTTTGAAACGCCATGAGCGGCCATCTCTTCGCATCACGGTTTCAGTTGGTAGGACGAGCTTGCCATCACCAAACCTCGTCCAACTTGCGCTCGTAGGGCTATCGGGATCGAATCGGAACCCTCCGACCAGGAGCGGGGCAGGTGCGTTTGTGGGACTGTCTACGTCATCGACGAGGGTTCCTAGATTGGTCGACCCGTCGATTAGAGCGGTCCGATCAAAGGACGCGACCACACCCCGTGCGGCGATCGCGGTCCCGGTGGGAGGGTGCTCCCAGTAGAACCGGAATGGCTCACCGGTCCATCTGCGATAGTGGTCGAGCGGATCGATGCCTCGTCCCAGCTCCGTAGCGGTATAGGAGAACGCGGTCTGCGGGCTCACGGCTGATCGCTCCAGGAGACCTGGACCTCAAGCGACGCACTCTCGGCTGGACTGCCGAGCGCGACTAGTGCACGCTCGATCAATGTGCGAGAAAAATGTTCGGCGACCAATCGGGTAACTACCGGAACGAGCGCCCTTGTCATCTCAGCGGATTCGGTCCGATCGTGTTCGGAGACGATTCGGCTGCGGAACAGGTTGACCGCGTCGTCGACAACCGATTCGATGTTTGCGGTGTGGGCCAGCGCAAGTTCGTAGAGATCCTGGAGCGGGATACCCGCCTCGATAAGATCGCGCGCGGCGCGCAGCATTGTGACCGCCGAGGGGTCGAACCGCTCCCCCTCGGTGTGTTCGTCAGGACGGATCAGCCCGGCTTCGACGACGAGGTCGAGTGTCGATAGGTCAAGTCCGGTTCGTGAAGCGAGTTCGGCACGTGAAAGGTCGGACTCTTCATGTGCGGCGAGAGCGACAACCAGCGGATCGGCGCGAGCGTCGAGCAGATCCCCGATCTGGGTGAGGCTGAAGCCTTTTGAGGCGAGCGCTCGGATATTTTCGAGCACGACGCGCTGCGATTCCGAGTAGCTCGCGCGTCGACCGTTGCGAGCGGGTGGGTTCAGCAGTCCAATGCGCTGGTAATAGCGGATTGTGTCGATCGAAGTGCCGGTAAGGGTGGCAAGTTCCTCGACGGTGTGGCTTGGCGTCGCGTCCAACGGTGCGTCCTTAGAGGGCGGGGGGGGTATTCATGGTGCCCATCTTAGGAGTAAATACTCTGAGAGTGAAAGGTCTGATTATTCGATATGCGCGGACCGCGGAGTAGAATCCGGCGCTCATGGACGAACGACCGATCGGCATGTTCGACAGTGGATACGGCGGCCTGACGGTTGCACGCGCCGTCATGGATCTGCTGCCGAATGAATCGGTGGTGTACGTGGGTGACACCGAGCGGTATCCATATGGTTCCAAGTCACATGCCGATGTCGGCAGGTTCTCAAATGAGATCGCACGGGCCCTTGTCGCCCGACACGACGTCAAAGCGCTCGTCGTGGCCTGCAACACTGCATCGGCGGTCGCGCTTGACGACATCGCAGGGTGGGCACCCTGCCCGGTTCTCGGAGTGATCGACCCGGGCATCAGCGCTCTGGTCGAGGCAACGCGCACCGGTAGAG